>JAIRTK010000197.1 GCA_031254955.1 Opitutaceae bacterium | reverse complement strand
CTGCCGCCAGGCGCGCTCCAGCTCGGCCATCCGTTCGGGTCCAAATCGGGGGAGGGTTCTCATGCCTTGGAAGTTTGCGCGCGCTTCCCCATTTGTAAAGTGTAAATTCAGTTAGTAATTGGTATAACACCGCTCCTCGGTTGACCGAGTTTACTTCTACTTTGTTAACCAAGATTCACCGCGAAACAGTACGCTTCATAGGGCACGGGCAATTCGAGTGGCACGGGCGACTCGCCCGTGCCACTCAATCCCGCCAGCCGTCCGCTTAACCTCAGTTAATCATGGAGGATACGTGGATGAGTCCTTTTGAACCGCCCAACATAACCAGTTTCCCGGTAGGGAGGCCTCTCCGAGGCCTCCGCCGGACGTGGCTGACGGCTTGAATTTTCATGGGGAAATCGGAGCGTTCTAGCAGAGGCCTC
Source organism: Opitutaceae bacterium (assembly GCA_031254955.1). Classification (GTDB taxonomy): domain Bacteria; phylum Verrucomicrobiota; class Verrucomicrobiia; order Opitutales; family Opitutaceae; genus Termitidicoccus. The sequence goes on along the minus strand of JAIRTK010000197.1, from coordinate 5,008 downwards.
GGAGAGGCCTCCCTGCCGCCCTCGGCCAGTCGTTAAGGTGCTTTGAATTTTGCATCACGCAAAAACCAGGTTGGCGAACAAGTCTCATACCCATTCCCAATGAAAATCACACTTTTGTAGGGGCGTCGCTTGCGACGCCCGGCTTGATAACCGTGCTCCTACAAAGGCCGCGCTCCAGCAACGGGCTTCGCAAGCGAAGCCCCTACATGGCTCTGCTTCTAAAGGGGCATGTTCACTGGAAAAGGGTATTACACCATTTCCTAATGAAAATCACACAATGGAAGCCGTTAAGGGTAGGGCGATCTCGCCGAGACCGCCGACGTTCGCCAAGGAAGGCCGCGGCGGTTGTCAGACATCTCGCTTTGCTCGGAACGGCGAAACCATCCTTCCCGCTACAAGCTGGTTCTCATTGGGAAAGGGGATTATTTGGCCAATTCCTTTAGCGAGGTCACGATATCCGGTTTCGGGCGCGGGAGCTTCATGCCGTGGCCGAGGAAAAAGCTCGGATGCGGGGGCTGGTTGTAGGCGACATTCTGCCACGCGATGGCCAGCCGGTATTGGCGGTCGTGCATCAGCGTGGGGAGCCGGTGTTCGGTCGGGATCGTCGTGGTGTAGATGCGCAACTCGCGGCTGTCCGTGGTGCGCCAGACGACTTCCTCGCGCCAGTCGCCAAAGAGGTCCGCGCTCAGGCAGGGTGTCGCCTTGGTGCCGTTGTTCGACGCGCATTCGGGATCGGTGAGGAGCATGTCGGAGGTGCCTTTTTCCCAGTTCCATTTGGAGATGGTCACGCGGTCGAGGAGTTCGCGCAGGAAATCACCGTCCCACCACACGAGAAAGTTTGTCTGGCGCGGTTTTCTTTGGGCGATGACGCGGCCTTGGTTGTCGTAGAAGGCGCCGTAGGAGGCCCACATTTCATAGCCGGGGGTGCGGGGGTCGATGTCGGCGGCGACGCCGCGCCCGACATCGCCTTTGCCCCATTCGTCGCCTTTGCCGCTGACGCCGAAAATCAATTCGCCGGTGCGCGCGTCGCGATACTCGATGCCGGCGTCGCGGTAGCTGCGTTTGCTTTCGTGCACCATGAAAACTTGTTGTCCGCCGCGGGCGGGGTCCATGACGCTCATGTGCTGCGCGTCTCCGTGGCCCAGTCCGGTCGAGTAAAGGCCTTTGCCGTCGGCGTCGATGACGGCGGCGCCGTAGATGATTTCGTCGCGGCCATCGTCATTCACGTCGCCGACGAGCACGCTGTGCGCGCCTTGTCCGCTGTAGGCTTTGTTGCCCGGCGTGCCGTCCTCGCTGTCGAAGACCCAGCGCGAGGTGAGTTTTCCGTCGCGCCAGTCCCAGGCGGCGAGCACGGCGCGGGTGTAGTAGCCGCGGCACATCACGAGGCTCGGGCGGCGTCCGTCGAGATAGGCGACGCAGGCGAGGTAGCGGTCCACGCGGTTGCCTCTCGCATCGCCCCAGCCGGAGCCGTCGCCGCCGCGGGCCGGGATGTAGTCCGTCGTGGCCAGGGCCGCGCCGGTGCGTCCGTTGAAAATGGTGAGGAATTCGGGGCCGTCGAGGATGAAGCCGCGCTGGTTGCGGTAGTCGGCCTTGGCGTCGCCGATCACCCGGCCCGTGCCGTCAACGGTGCCGTCCGCCGTCTTGCAGGCGATCTCGGCGATGCCGTCGCCGTCGAGGTCGTAAACGATGAACTGGGTGTAGTGCGCGCCGGAGCGGATGTTGCGTCCGAGGTCGATGCGCCAGAGGCGGGTGCCGTCGAGTTTGTAGGCGTCGAGGTAGGTGTTGCCCGTGTAGCCGCCCTGCGAGTTGTCCTTGGAGTTGGTGGGATACCACTTGACGACGATTTCGTATTCACCGTCACCGTCGAGGTCGCCGGTCGAGCAATCGTTGGCGTCGTAGGTGTAGGCTTTGTCGTCGGGCGTCACGCCTCCGTCCGGGATTTGGAGCGGGATGGCGAGGTATTGGCGGACCGGGGCGCCGGGCGGCAGTATCCGGTTTTTGGATGCGGAGGCGGGTTGCTCCGCCCCGTCCACGATGGCGCGGACGGAGTAGGCGTTGGCCCGCGTCAGGTCGGCGGTTTTGTCGGCAAAGCAGGTCGCGCCGGCGAGCGGGGCGGAGTTGAGCTTGACCGGGGCGGCGCCGTCCGTCGCGCGGTAAAGGTTGAACGCGGTGTCGGGGGCCTCGGTGCCGAGCAGGCGCCAGCTCACGAACACCTCGGTTTCGGTCGCGCGCACCGCGACGATGCCGCGGTCGAGCTTTTCCATGAGCGATGGCGCGGCGCGGGCCGGCAAGAAACCCCAAGCCGCCGCGCAAAGGCAAAGCGCCGGGACGACGGGCAGGCGGTGGGAAACACAACGGAGCAGGAATGACATGGTATGCATTGTAGTGGTAATGGGAATGGAGCGGACTAAGAAAAAAACAAGCCGCCGCGCACGGGCGTTGCGGCTGGTTTCACCGTGCCCAATCATGCGCGTTTCCGTGGCACGATGAAATACATGTCCGTGTTGACAGTTCGAGAGGCAGGCACGGACGGGAAACGATTATAAAATCGTTCTCGTTCTTTTATACCCATTCCCAGTGAACATGCCCCTTTAGAAGCAGAGCCATGTAGGGGCTTCGCTTGCGAAGCCCGTTGCAGGAGCACGGCCGTTGCTGGAGCACGGCCTTTGCTGGTGCATGGTTATCAAGCCGGGCGTCGCAAGCGACGCCCCTGCAAAAGTGTGATTTTCATTGGGAATGGGTATTACTCGTTCTCGTTCTCTCGTTCTCTCATTCTCTTGCGCATTCTCTCACGCTTTTGCCTTCGGTGCGTTTCGAGAACGAGAACGAGAACGAGTAAGAGAACGAGAGAGAGGGCGGCGGGCGATTTATGCCCTTGAGAAATGCCCCGGCATCGTCACCAATAGGACGCAACACACGGCGCCATGCCCGCTCTGCCATGAATCTGCCCAACGAGGCCCCCCGGCTCCCCCTCTGGCCTTTTCTCGCCGGCGATGCCATTCTCCTGCTCGCCGCCTGGCTCCTCGCGAGCCAGGCGCCCTCGCCACTCGACACCGCGACGCTCGCCACGGTCGCCATCCTGGTCGGCATCGGCGCCTTTGTTGCGCTCATACCGTTTCTGCTCAATTATGCCCGGCGGCAGGACACGCTGCTCATCGAGCGACAGAATCAAATCGCCGCGCTTGCCCGCGACATCACCGCCACCGCCGAGCAGATCAGCATCGCCTCCGGCAGCCTGCAGGGCATCGCCGAGTCCGCCACGCGCCTGCTCAAACACGCCGACCAGCTCCCCGCGCGCCTTCAGGAAAAAATCAACGAATTCAAAACCCGGCTCAACGAAGTCGCCGTTGCCGAAAACGAAGCCCTCGCGCAGGAAATCAACATGCTGCGCGCCTCCGAGACCGAGCGGCTGGAAACGGCGCTCGCCGCCATTCGCGACGCCGCGTCCGAGCTGGCCACGCTGGAAACCGCCGTCCGCCAGCACGCCCTCGGCATCAAGGACGCGCTGGCCGGCGCCGCCGATGTCTGGGAAAAATCCGCCCACGCCGCGCAAGAAAGCGTCACCCGCTTCGCGTTCGCCCAAACCGAGTCCCGTGAAAAATTCGCCGCCGCTGAAACCGCCGCCCGCGCCACCCTCGCCCAAGCCGTGGACAACGCCCTCGCCCGCCTCGACGAAAAACTCGCCGCGTTTTCCAAGCTGAAAATCCCGCCGCCGCCACAATGGGGCGAGCATCCCGCCCCCTCGCGCGAAAGCAAGCCACTCCCGCCCCTTCCGCCGCCCCCGCCGGCGGAACCGCCCCCGCCCAAACCCCAAAAAACCGCCCCCCGCAAAAAACGCGACACCACTGAGGCCACCGCCGCCACCGAAACCACCGAAACCGCTGACGCCGCTGCCACCACCAACGCCACCACTGACAACGCCGTTGCCGACGACGCCACCACCAGCGCCGCCACCACCGACAACGCCGTTACCGACAGCGCCGCCGCCACCGCATCCAGTTCTGCGGCCAGCGTTCACGCCGGCACCACCAGCGACAGCATCACCAGCGCAGGCATCACCAGCGACACCGCCGTCGAAACCCCGCCGCCACCGCCGCCACCATCATTCGAGCCGCCACCGCCGCCCGCGCCCGCCAAGCCCCGCCAGTCGATCACCGCAAAACGCCGTTCCGCCCACCGCGAACTTCCGCCGGACGAGGCGCTCCCCGGATTGGATTTGCCGCCGGTGGACGATTTTAATCAAGACGCGCCGGAAGCCCCGGAATTATCCGTCGCCATCTCCGCCGACGGCATCACGCGCCTCATCGTCACCGCGTATATTGGCATCGGCAACAAGCTCCATATTCGAGGCGAAGGCCCGGGGTTGAGCTGGGACAAGGGCGTCCCGCTCCAATTCATTTCCATTGGGAAATGGCGCTGGGAGTGCCCCGATGCCGACGCTCCGATCTCCTTCAAACTCTACAAAAACGACGAAATCGAGTGCGCGGCGCTGGGCCGGCAGACTCTCCGCCCCGGCTGCCAGCACGAAGTCCCGGCAAATTTTTAAAAGGTCGAGGAGAGCAATGTTCGTTTATTCCGTCGCCTTGAAAATGGTGAAGGACACAAAAAAAGAGTCGAAAATGAATGGCGCTAAGATAAGGACGATTGTCGTTAAAAATCGAACGATGGATGAACGAGTCCCGAAACAAATCTGACTTAACTTAGTGCCCTTCCAACCTGCCCCCTTCGGATTTCCCCCACCAACGCCCCTGCCCCCGTAACGCAGACTTCCAAGTCTGCTCGACAGCCTCGACACCGCGCCACGCCACTTGGCCACCGCAGCGCTTGGACGCCACGGCAGCTTAGACATCACGCAGCTTGGACGCCGCTCCACTTGGGCGGCGCGGAGCGCCGTCGAGCAGGTTTGGAAACCTGCGCTACATCAAGCCAAGACCTGCCGCGCTTGGGGAGCGCACGCGAGCGCGCCGCCCCTCCTTGCGCCAGCGCGTGGCCACGCACAAACGCCTCC
>JAIRTK010000152.1 GCA_031254955.1 Opitutaceae bacterium | reverse complement strand
GGATGCGACCGCCCAAGCTATGAAAAGAACAGACGCCGCCACATTGCGCGCCGGTGTTTCTCCATGCAAGCCCCTGAATCCGCCGCCATTTTTATGGAGTGCGGTGACCTGTCACCGCTTTTGACGGGCAGGCCTGCCGGCCCGCCCGTTGCCCCGTCCGAGTGTCCGCGTGATTTTCCGTCTTTTCACCGCCGCCCTTTCTTCTTTCACTGTCCATCCGATGCGCGTCTGTTTCCCAGTCCCCGCCAAGCCGTCGAGTCCCGTCCGCCGCCGGCGCGCCCGCGCATCCGTTTCCCGCCCCGCCCTTGCCTTCCGCCACCTCACGCCGCTCCCGCTTGCGTGCGCATTGTTGTTATTGTTTGCCCTCACCCAACTCGCCGCCGGCTCCGCCACGCTCGACGCCGCCGGCGACATCACCCTTACCACCCTAGCATTTTTAAGGGGCCTTTTTAAGAGACGGGTTAAAAACGATCCCCTGAAAAATAAAAAATCAACAATAATCCCCCTAGCCCCTTTGATCGACCGCCATTCCCAATGAAAATCACACTTTCGTAGGAGCGTCGCTTGCGACGCCTGGCTTGATAACCGTGCACCAGCAACGGGCTTCGCAAGCGAAGCCCCTACATGGCCTGCTTCTAAAGTGTACTTTTCACTGGGAAAGGGTATTATCTGATGTTACGCGCTGCTGGTGTAGCGCAGGTTGACAGGCTTCTCGCTTTGCTCGGAACCCAACCTGCTGACGGGCCGATGGCCCGCCTAGGCGCAGACTTGGTTTCGGGCGAAGCAACAGTCCGCCAGTCTGCGCTACGACGAGGCTGCGCGTAACCTCAGTTATTATTTCCCGGGTCAAGGAGAACAGGCGGCTGGAGACCCTCGGCCTCAACGATTACGACCGGAATGACGCGGTGAACGCCGGGATGGCCGGCGATGAGCTGGCGGGCACCTGCCAGCATGTGTTTCTGCGACGTATTATATTATAATAAGGATACTGTCAGCGGACAGGATTATGAGGCCTCAGCGAGGCCTCTCTACCCGCTTTCGGAAACAAAATCCGCATTTATAATTATCGCACGACAATTAATTGGGGATTGTCGCGCGGCGTGCGGGGGGAGGGGCGGCGGAGGGCTTCAGATCGTCATCGCGTGATAACCGCCGTCGATCACGATTTCGGAGCCGGTGATGAACGCGCCCGCGTCGCTCGCGAGCAACAGCGTCGCGCCGACAAGCTCACGGGCTTCGCCGAAGCGTTTCATGGGCGTGTGCCCCATGATGGCGGCCACGCGTTCGGGCGTGAGCACTTTGCGGTTTTGCTCCGCGGGGAAAAAACCGGGGACCAGCGTGTTGACCCGCACGCCGGCCACCGCCCACTCGCGCGCGAGGTTTTTGGACAGGTTGTGCACCGCCGCCTTGCTCGCCGAGTAGGTGAACACGCGCGAGAGCGGGATGAGGCCGGACATGGAGCCGAGGTTGATGATCGAGCCGCCTTGCCCGCGTTCGACGAGGTGGCGGCCAAACACCTGGCAGCCGAGGAACACGCCTTTGAGGTTGACGTTCAGGATGCGGTCAAACTCGTCTTCCGCGATGTCGAGGAAGGGGGTCGCGGAGTTCACGCCCGCGCCGTTGACGAGGATGTCCGCGCGGCCCGCGCGCGCGAGCACCGTGTCGAGCAGGTTTTGCAATCCGGGCTTGCTGTCCGCCTCGGCGGGGTGGAACCAGGCTTTGCCGCCGGCGGCTTCGATTTTCGCGAGGCGCGCGCGGGCTTTTTCCTGGTTGCGGCCGACGAGCACCACTTCGGCGCCCGCGCCCGCGAGGCCTTCGGCCATCGCGCCGCAGAGTTCGCCGGTGCCGCCGATGACGACCGCGACTTTGCCGGTCAGGGAATAGAGTGAGTTGAGATATTCGGGTGTGTTCATGGGGAGTGTCGGGTTGCATCGAACCAGCATCCGAAATCCGCGCAAGTCCTTTATGCGGGAAGTGCGCGGCGCGCGCGGGGTGGGTGTGGAAGGAGGAGCGAGGGGAGGGAGTGCCTTGTGTCCTCAAAAGCGGCGTCGCCGGGCTTCGCCCTCTGCCGTCGCACTACCAAAGGGGCGTGCCGTGCGGGGGCGGACGACACGGAGGGCATTCCGCCAGAGGGATAAACGTCATGTGAATCGGCGTCCTTTTGGCGTGCGGTTTTTCGGTGTGTGTCCTTTTGGACATGCAATGCAAAGTGAGGCCATGCGTTCGGGTTCTTTCTTCTTTCCTCTATATCTTTATCCCCCCCCTAGCGGCATCGTCCAAAGGAGAAAAAAAGAAAAAAGAAAAAAGAAAGAGGAAAGAAGAAAGAGGAAGGAGGAAAGAGGGCGTGCCCTCACTTTGAGTCACTCCGTCCTTTTGGGCATGCGGTCTTTTGGCGTGCGGAGGGCGCGACATCAGGTAAACAAACAAAACAGCCATTCAACATAGCGAAGAATCAAAGGCTCCAAGACCCTTCGCGCGACCGACGCGGCACGAGTTTCGCCCCTCCGCATTCCCGCGCCTCGATTTTTCGTCATTGGAATTTTTCCGGGATTCGGGCGTGTTGGCATCCGTAATTTCTCGCCTGCCATGCGCTCCATCCGTCGCCGCTCCGCCGCCACGCTCACCCTCACCGCCGAGGCGGCGCGGCGTTTTCACCGGCGCGCGCTCGGCCTGGACGCGCCCCACACCGACACCGGCGCGGC
>JAIRTK010000113.1 GCA_031254955.1 Opitutaceae bacterium | reverse complement strand
GAGAAAGAGAACGAGAACGAAGAACGAAGAACGAGAATGGGGAAAGAGGGCGTAGCATCGGGTTGAAGTGCACTCATGTGAAGCGCGCCAAAGCGATGCCGGTCACGGAAAACACACGCGGTCCGCATGCCGGCCCGGGTGTCCCGCCGGGTATTTGTCCACACCGACTACACCGAGCAAGGCGCGCCCATCCGGGTGTTCCTGTTGCACTCGCGCCGGCGGCGGCGCGGTGGACGTGCCACTCGCCCTCTCCGCCACGCTCTCGGGCGTGGTCACCGGCGCCGGTGTTCTGGTGAAAAACGGCGAGGGTGCGCTCACCCTCGTCGGCAACGCTTCCACCGCCGCCGGCCTCATCATCAACTCCGGCACCTTGTTCGGCGCCACCGCCAGCCTCCCGTCCGCCATCGCAAACCACGGCCACCTCGTCTTCAACCAAACCACCGGCGGCGCTTTCACCGGCACGATCACCGGAGCGGCCGGCGTGATCACCAAGACCGGCTCAGGTGCGCTTTCGCTTTCGGGCGCGGTTTTCGCCGCCGTCCTTAACCTCGACGCCGGCACGCTTGTCGTGCCCGGCGGACGCGTGCTCGACATCGCGCAATTCAACAACCGCGGCATCCTGCGCGTCGGCAAGGCTGGCGGTGGCCCCATCAGCGGCACCGTCACCATCGCCGGCAACTACACCGGCGGCGCCGACGCGCAACTGTTTCTCGACCTTAACGTAAGCGGCACCAATCTCTCTTTCGACCGGCTGCACATCGGCGGCAACGTGGACGGCGTCACCACGGTCGCCTTCGGCAGCATTGTCTCCCGCAATCCGCTGTCTGGCGACAGCTTCTTGCCCGCCGACATCATCTCGTGGGACGGCTCTGCCGCCGCCGGCGCGTTTGTGCAGGCGGAGGACAGCGTCATCGAGTTCGGCGGAGCGCAATACACCTGGCGGGTCAACGCCGCCGGCACTGGTGGCGAGTGGGTGGCTGACGCGATTTCCAGCGCGCCTGCCATGCTCGGCGCCGACGCCACTGCACTCATCGCCGGCAAGGCCGTACTCGTCTCGCTCGCACGCCGGATGCGCTTCGAGCGCCTCGAAAACCGCCCGCACACGCTTGAATTGTGGATCAACAACGCGCGCCGCCACGACACCATCACCGCCACTGCCTACGACGGCGCGCGCGTCTCCACCGAGGGCCTGCAAGTCGGCGGCGACTGGGGTGGCGGGACCACCGACGACGGCTTCCGCGCCCTTGGCCTCTTCTACGAGCGAACCGAGTCCCGCTTGCGCCTGCCCGGCGACATCGCCAAAACTCGCTCCGAGTCCGACGGCGGCGGCCTCTATTACACAGAGCGCGTCGGCGCGTGGTTCACCGATGTCGTTCTGCGCTACGCCATGGCCGATTATTTCGTCGCCGTGCCGGAGCGCCCCGAGTTCACGACCGATGGCGAGACCTTCGGTTTCTCGGTGGAGATCGGGAGGCTCGTGACTTTGCCCAAAAAATGGATTTTCCAGCCGTCCATCCAGGTCGCGGGCCAGCGTGTCGAAATCGCCACCACCACCGATTCCTACGGGCGCACCTACCGCGTCAACAACACCGACTCGATCGAGGTGCGCGCCGGCGCCGGCTTCTCGCGGGATTTTGAATGGCGCCCGAAAAAAGCGCTCACCCTTTACGGCCGCGCCAGCTACGCCCACGAGTTCGACGGCGAGAGCGAGCTGCATGTTGCCAGCCACATCAACCGCCGGAACAGTCTCGGCGGCGGCGGCGCTCTGCTCGACCTGGGCGCGTTCATGCGGATCAGCAACCACCTCGGCGCGTCCGCCGAGGCGTCGTTCTGGACAGGCGACCGGATGCGCGGCCTCAGTCTGGACATCAGCCTCTCCTGCGCGTGGTGATGGATCGCACCGCCCAACGGAAAACCCTGCCCCAAAAAACGATTCCTCCATTATAAAAACTGCGGAATTTAGGATTATCCGGCCAGCCGGATGATGCTGCCGCAACCGCTTCGCCATCTCCCAGCGTCGCGGCCTTATGCGCCTGAAATTATGGGCCAAGGGTTTGTTTGCGCAGGCCACGCAGGGCGGTCAGGAAATCCAGAGGTCGATGCACGTGATGCGCGGCGCGGAACCTTTTTCGAGCATGATTTCCAGCGTGTTTACACCGGCGACAAGCGCGTCTGGCCGCACAAACCATGCACGGAGTTCGCCAGGAGAGCCGAGTTGTTGCGTATAAATGTTGGCGTAGGGCTCGGAAACGTCGGGTGTGGAGCGGAGCGCATAGCCGTTGAGGCGAATGCTCCATGAAGAGATGCCAAGCGAGGATTCGCCCTGGATACGCAGGCGCCCGACGTTTCTCCAACCGGTGACCGGCGGGGAGAAATTAAGAACAAAGGTTTCCGGTTCTCCCGCGGTAAACGCGCGCGGAAGCGGTTGTTTGAAGCCGGGGCCGCGCCAGCCGGGCGTGAGGATGTAGTGCTGCCGCGCGATGAGCGCGAGGCGGTCCCGCTCACCGAGCAGGCCGAGCATGTGGAGGGGCGGCTCGCTGAACGGACCTTGGTGGGGCACACCGTATTCGCGGTAGTAGGGGAAGTTGAAAACACTCACGCCATCGGCGCCGTTTGCGTAGGCAAGGTGCGCGGCGGTGGCGAGGAGTTGCGGCGTGGCGCGGCGGTCGCGGCGCGTGTCATAGAAATCGCCTTCGCGCGCGCCGGGCAGTTTCACGGGTTTGCCAACCGAAACGACGTGTGTCACTTCGTTGAGCACGGTCGCGCTTGGAATGCTTTTTCGAATCGCAGGCAAATCGCTTTGCTGCGTGGCGAAGTAGTTCGTGGAGAGTGTGGCCACGTCGAGGCCAGCCTCGACCATCGCGGGCAGGTCGATGCCGAGAATGTCGTGCGTGACTGTGAGGGCGGGCACGCGGGCGGCAAGCCAGCGGCGTCCGCGTCCGGCGCGCGTGGTGCGGTCGAGCATCGTGCGCGCGTCGGCAACGAAGGCGGTCATGATGGCGCAGCGTTCGCGCGGCGTGGTGCGGTTAAGTTGGAAGTAGCTGAAATACCGCATGAAATCGAGTTCGATGCCTTCGATGTCGTAATTGGCGCAAATTTCCTCGAGGAAGGCGAACTTGTGAGCGCGAACTTCGGGCACGGCCCAGTTGAGGCCGCGCAGCATCCAGTCATCCATGTTGTCGCCAATGCGCCATTTTTGGTTTTGTTCGTAGAAACGCGAGAGCCCCTGCGAGGCGTAGATGCTGATGGGAGTGCCTTTGGGGGCGTTGACGTATTCCTTGTAGTGAACGTCGTTAAGGCGCAACGAGACGAAGGGGGCTTGTTTGCGGAAGCGGCAGCGTTGAACAAATAGCTCAACAAGATCGCCGCCGGCGAGCATGTATTCGCCCCAAGTGTCGGGAGGCACGCCGTAGCGTTCCTCGAACCAGCGGTAGTGTTCCCGCGCCGGGTACACAGCGCTTTTCCACCACGGCACCCATGCCACGCCCGGCTGGAGAAAATGTGCATCGACGAGACCGGAAACTTCATCGACGGAGCTTTCGAGCATTTCCGGGCGGAAGCCTTCGCCCTGTTTGTGATACGGACTGGTGCATGCGAGGATATGCGTGGTGTCGTTGCTATAAACGACGCGATAGGGAAACGGCTTGCGCGCAGACGCGGCTGGATGCTTTTCGCTTTCGTCGGCGGCACGCAAAAAAGTCCGCGGCGCGGCGGCGGCGAGGAGCATGGTTCCGGTGGCGGTTTTTATAAAGCCACGCCGCGAACTGGACGTGAGCGTTGTCGATACTTCGAGATTTTGTTTGGTCATTTACCAGGCGGAATTTTAGGGGTGGATCAGTTCGCGGGAGAACCGGCGTTGAGTGTGAATGGCGGGGCAGGGAGGTTGTCCGCGCCGATGAGATTGGCGTCGGACGGGTTGTTTTTCCACGCGTAGCGGACGCGCGCGGGAGCGCTGATGTCAGGCGCCCGGACGATCACCGTGCCGTTCTCAATGCGGGCGGTGGCTGGATAAAATTTCCCGGTGGCGCCGGCGATTTCAAATCCGCCGGGGGGCTGGTCGTCGCGGGTTTTTATAGCGCCGCCGGCATGTCCGAAGGCAATGCGGAGCGCGTCGTTTTCGCGAGTCGCGGAGCGGGCGACGGGGCCGGACCAGGCGATGTCGCGTCCGTAAACTTTGGCGAGGGCAAGGCGGGCGAGGCGGTTGCCAACGTCGCGTTTATTCACGGGGTGGACGTCGCCGGGGTCGCCGATGTCGATGGTGACGGCCATGCCGGTGTTGGGGAGCCGGTCAAGTGACCTGGCTTGCGCTTCGCGCAGACCGGGCCAGAGGTTGCGCCCGCGATCGTCGCGCGCGGGAATTTCGTAGTTGGGCAATTGCACGTAGAAGAAAGGGAAGTCGCCCTGCCGCCAGGAACGCCGCCAGTCAGAGACCATGGCCTCGAAGAGCGCGGGGTATTCGTCGGAATGGGCGGTGTTGGCTTCACCTTGATACCAGATGGCGCCTCGCAATGAGCAGGGGATGAGCGCATGAATCATGCCTCCATAGAGGCCTGTCGGGATGCGGTAGTCCTCGGGTCCGCCGGACGGCAGGGAGGGCTTGGGCGGCGGTGTTTTTCCGGCTGCGCGGGCGGCTTCGACTTTCTTTTCCCAGTCGGGAAGGGTCTTGGTGTTGTAGGCGGCCAGTTTTTCAGGATAGGCGCGCATCATCTCCCGCCAGCGCGAGGCGACCGTGCCGGAGAGACCGCTTTCCTTGAGGGCGACGGCGCTCATCCACGCCTCGATGGGCGTGCCGCCTTTGGCGCTGGTGATGATGCCGACGGGCATTTTTAGCGCGGCGTGCAATTCACGGGCAAAATAATAGGCCGCGGCGCTGTAGTCGCCGGCGTTCTTGGGAGCGCAAGGCATCCAGCGGCCGGAGAGGCTGTCGAGGGGAACGGCGGAGACGGCGAGCATGACTTTGAACTCGCGTATGCCGGGGCAGTCGGCAGTGGCGGCTTCCGCCCTCGCGTTTGCCGTGGCCTTGAGCTGGAGCGCCATGTTGGACTGGCCGGAGGCGAGCCACACTTCGCCGGTGACGACATTGGAAAACGCGAGCGTGTTTTCGCCTTTGATGACGAGCGTGCCCTCCTGTCGAGGCTCCATCGGGTCGAGGGCAATCATCCATTGGCCATTGGTGGAGGCGATGGTGGTTTTGCTTTGGCCGAGGTAGGTTATGGTGACGGTTTCGCCGGCGGCGGCCTTGCCCCAGACCGGGACGGGTTTGCCGTGCTGGAGAACGGCGTTGTTTGCAAAAAGCGGCGCGGGCGTGACGCCGGCCTTCAGTGCATCAAGAGAGACGAGGGCAAGGATGGCGATTGCAGGTCTTGTGAGGCGCGGTGGGAGTTGCATGGGAATCCAGTTTTTATTCGGTGATGATGTCGGCGAAAATGATCTCGGCGGCGGGGCCTTTGCGCAGGGTGATTTCGATTTTGTTTTGGCCGTCTTTGAGAAGCGCGGGCGGAATGCTCCACGCACGGAGGGTTTGCGGGGTGCCAAGCATGGGCGGATAGGGCGGAGGAAGCGGTTCGGAAATATCGGCGGACGGCGCGAGGGCAACGCCGTTGAGGCTGGCGGACCAAGTGGCGGCGGCGGGCATGAGGTCTTTTGTCTGGACGCGGAGGCGGGCGTTTTTTTGCCAGCCGGATGCCGGCGCGACGAGGTCCATGTGGAGCGCGGCGGTGTCGCCGGGATGAAGTTTTTTGGGAAGTTGCACGGGGTTGCCGTAGGGCGAGCGCCACATGGGGACGAGATAGTAGTGGCAGGGCGTGGCGGTCATGACGCGGGCGGGGTCGGCGAGTTGCGGGAGGATGTGGAAGGGGGGCTCGTTGAAAGGGCCGCGCGAGGGGTCTTCGCCGTAGTCGCGGTAATAGGCGAAGTTGAACAGGCTGACGCCATCGGCTCCGCGCGCGAGGGCGAGGCGGGCGGTGGTGAGGAATTGCTCGTCGGTGGTGCGGCGGTAGATGAAGTTGTCGCCATGCCCGCGCGAGACATCGGGGCCTTTGGCGGTGCACTGGTTCATTTCGAGATAAATCGAGGCGTGTGGCGCGAGGCGGCGCACGGCCGCAACATCGACATCCTGCTGCACGGTGAAGTAATTCGAGGAGAGGTTAAACATGTCCACACCGGCGTCCGCAAACGCGGCGGCGTCGATGCCGAGCGGGGCGTGCAGCGAGAGCACGGCGGGGATGCGCACGCAGAGCCAGCGGCGTTTGCCGGCAGGCGCGGTGCGGTCGAGCGTCCGGCGGACTTGCGAGACGAAGCCGGTCATGATGCGGGAGCGTTCGGCGGGAGTGAGCGCGCCGTCCGGGCGAAAGAAGCGGTAGTGTCGCAGGAAATCGAGTTCGATGCCGTCGATGTCGTAGTTTTCGGCGAGTTCGTCGATGAAGGCGGCCATGCGCGCGCGCACGCCGGGTTCGGCCCAGTCCATGACACCGCTGTCACGCGCCTCAAAAACGGAGCGCGAGTCGGCGTCGTCCGCCATGCGTGAGTCGCGGTCGCGAATGGCGGGCGGATGCAGGCGCCACTCGGGATGCCCGCGTCGAAAACGGTCGATGCAAATCGAGTCGAATTCCTCAAGTCTGGCGTCGCCGGGGGCGTCCAGAAATTCGACGCGGTGATAGTCGTTGAGGCGCACGGAGACAAAAGCGGCCACACCCTGCGCGCGGCAGCTTTTCAGGAAGTCCGCGACGATGTCGCCACCAGCGAGCAGATAATGCGCAATCGGATGCAACCGACCGTTGGGGAAGGTGTTCCGCCACCAGCGAAAATGTTCATCAGGCGGATAAAGTTTGCTTTTCCAAAATGGCACCCACACGAGTCCCGGCGAAAACATGTGCGCGTCGGCGCCGGCCGCCTCGGCGACCGAGGCGTCAATCATTTCAGGGGCGAAGGCCTGGCCTTTTTTGAAAAAGGGGCTGATGCACGCGGTGATATTGGTGGTGTCGTTGTTGTAGAGAACGCGAAAGGGCGCCTGGGCGCGCGCGGGCACGGGTGCGGGCGGATTGGCCGCGGCATGGCTCTCCGGCTGAAGGTGCAGGAACGCCGCGGCGAGGAGCGCGGCAAGCATGGCGGGGGTGTTTGAAGATTTTGGCTGTTCGAGGTTCATCATGGTGATGTTGAAAGTTGCCGTGGCGCATCGACTTCCCTGACCTGAAGCAGGCGGGTGGCTTTCGGTGACATAAGCCGGACAACAGCTTTCAAGGAAAGTATTTTGTCAACAATTTCTAATGATTGCATAAAGGGCTGTTAAACAAGAAGGGGAGAATATGCTTTTTCCGGGTGAACCGCCCAACGACAGGACATGTCGTATTGAAGATTGTCAATGATTTGATTGCCGACAAGGCGACAGAACGGTTCTTTTTTGAAAACAGACCACGATGCCTCCCTCATCGCCCCCTGTGCGGAGGAATCCTGCTGTCAATGGAGAGGGCGAACCTCCGCCTCAGCATTGTCCTGCTGTCAACAATCTTCAATTATCAATCGCGCGTTTTTTATCTAGTTCATTAAAATCAGGATAGAATTCAATCGGCCGCCTGCAAAATGCTTCGCGCGATTATTCGTCCATCGTGTAATTTGATTGACAACCTGCCTTAATCCGGCGTGTTGCTCAGTTACATTGAGCCAATCCATGAGAAGTGTCCCTGTTGTCCGCACCATTCGCGAGCAAATTGTCAACCATCTCCGCACCGAGATCCTGTCGGGAGGATACGGCGAAGGCTCGGCGTTGCGCGAGCAGCACTTGGCGAAACGCTATGGAGTCAGCCGTGGGCCGATACGCGACGCGTTGTTGCAATTGACCAAGGAGGGCCTGCTGGTGGCCGAGCCAAACCGCGGCGTGCGTGTGAAAAAACGCGCATCGAAGGAGACGCGAGCGCTTTTCGTGACGCTGCGCCAGCAAATAGAGATGCACTCGCTGCGACGGATTTTCCCGAAAATCACCGATGCCGACGTGGCCGAATGGGAGACGCATCTGGAGCAATTCAAGACGATATGCGAGCGCGCGGACATACCGAACATCCTTGAGTGCGACATGAATTTTCATCGCTCGATACTTGAGCGCGTGGGCGACGGCAGTCTGATTGCGGTCTGGCTTCCGCTCATCACGTGTTTGCTTCTCCCCCATCACTACTCGCAAACCAACTACTTGACGGAAGGCAACGACGAATCCCTATCCCTCACGGCGCTCCAAGCCAAAAAGCTTCTCAAGCGCGGGATGGAGAGCTACGAGGAGCATTGCGCCATTGTCTCCGCCATCAAGAAGCGCCAGCTTGAGCAAGCCATTGCCGCTCTGGAAAAGAATATCCTGTAGGCCTTCTTCAGCTCCATTGCGCTTGCGCAGATTCGGGCGCGCCCGCTAGGCATCCACAAGATGGCATCCTGCAAACGGCGGTTGCAGGCTTGAGTCGCCACGCTTGTCGCCACGCTTAAAACTCATCCAGCGGACAGAAAGCCCCGGCGTATCTGTCCGCGCATGGCATGGCGGCGCATGGGACGATACCCATTCCCAATGAAAATCACACTTTTGCAGGGGCGTCGCAAGCGACGCCCGGCTTGATAACCGTGCACCAGCAACGGGCTTCGCAAGCGAAGCCCCTGCATGGCTCTGCTTCTAAAGTATACTTTTCACTGGGAAATGGGATGGCACAATTTTTGCGTTTTACGGGCCACTCGTAGCGCCCGTCCTTACGGAACATCCGATAATCGTATCCGCCTATAGGATACGATAGACTTCATGAAACCCCGTTCCATCGCCTCTTTGGGTTGAGGACAGCCTTCGGCGTCCCGCCTTATTTGTGGTTGGTAGCTGCTGTCACGCGCTGCCGGTGTAACGCAGGTTGTCAGGCTTCTCGCTTCGCCCGGAACCCAACCTGCTGACGGGCCGAAGGTCCGCCCAGCGGCAGACCAGGTTTCGAGCGAAGCGACAGTCCGCCAGTTGGCGTTACGTCAGAGGCTGCGCGCGGCACCGATTAGTAAAAGAAATACTGTTGACAATCTGCAATCGCCGTAAACATTCCGCTGAATCTCCCAACGCATCCAAAATACCACATGTTTTCCCCAGGCCTTCTGTCTCCCGCACGTCCTCCAGCCATTCCCCATTGATCCATTTCCCGCTCCATAAAGCACATCCAACAACCAACAACCCTCGATCATCATCCATGTCCATCAAAGTCCTCGCTTCCGAGTTGCCCAACATCCCTTGGCAGGAACGTCCTGCCGGTTGCGACCGCTACATCTGGCGGCACACAGGGAACCCCGTCATTGGCCGCCGCCCCTTCCCCGGCGCGCGCTCCGTTTACAATTCCGCCGTCGTTCCTTTCAACGGCAAATTCATCGGCGTCTTTCGCCTCGACTACGAGGAAGTGCTGCCCGCCATCCATATCGGCCACAGCGACGACGGCCTGATTTGGAAGCTCGACGAAAAGCCGCTGCCCTTCCTCTCCTGTCCCGCCGATAAACGCGAAACGGAATACGGCTACGACCCCCGCATCGCCAAAATCGACGACGCCTACTTCGTTCACTGGTGCAACGGCTACTACGGCCCCACCATCGGCATCGCCAAGACCCGCGACTTCAAAACCTTTGAGCAGCTGGAAAACGCCTTCCTCCCCTTCAATCGAAACGGCGTTCTCTTCCCCAGGAAAATCGGTGGTTTCTACGGCATGCTTTCACGCCCCAGCGGCCCCGGCCACAACGCCTTCGGCGACATCTTCTATTCGGCCAGCCCCGACCTCACCTTCTGGGGCAGGCACCGCCTCGTCCTCGAACGCGGCGCATCCCGCTGGCAGCGCACCAAGATCGGCGGCGGCGCCACCCCCATCGAAACCAGCGAAGGCTGGCTGACGATTTACCACGGCGTCATGGACACCTGCAACGGCTTCGTTTACAGCGCCGGCGCCATGCTGCTCGACCTCGATGAGCCATGGAAAGTCATCGCCAAAAAAGCCGGCCCGATTCTCTGGCCCGAAACAGACTACGAAACCGTCGGCCATGTTCCCAATGTAGTCTTCCCCTGCGCCGCCCTCGTGGACAGCGCCACCAACCGCCTCGCCATCTACTACGGCGCGGCCGACACGCACATTGCCGTCGCCTACACCACCGTCGATGCGCTTGTCGATGAAATCAAAAAAGGATAACCGCACTTCCCAACCGTCCCCCGTCGAACAAAACCCATGAAACCTCCCCGCATCATCATCACCCTGTTCATCCTCGCCATCGCGCCGCTCCTTGCCGCGCCGCTCTCCGCCGCCGACATCTACAACGATGAGGCCGCTTGGCGCGCCGCTGTCAAAGCCGCCGGCGCCGGCAGCGCCGACTCCACGCCCATGCGCTTCGTAAAAGCCGACCCCGCGTTGCCCAATGTCTTGCTCATTGGCGATTCTATTTCCATCGGCTACATCAACGATGTCCGCAGCCTGCTCGTGCGCAAGTTCAACGTCTTCCGGGTGCCTGACAACGCGCAGAACACCACCCACACGCTTGAGCATCTCGACGAGTGGCTTGCGGGCAAAAAATGGGCTGTCATCCATTGCAACTGGGGGCTGCATGACCTTACCAGTCGCGGCCCCAACCCCGACGGCTACGCCCAAAACCTCGCGCAACTCATCGACAAACTGCGCGCCACTGGTGCCATCATTGTCTTCGCCACCACCACGCCAATCCCTCCCGACAACATTGGCCGCCGGCCCGGTGCCGAACTGCCCTATAACGCCAAGGCGCTCGAAGTCATGAAAGCGAAACGCGCTTTTGTGAACGACCTTTATCGCGCCGCCCTGCCGAACCTCGAACAATGGCAGCAGCCCGCCGATGTTCACTTTAGCCACTTCGGCTCCGCGATGCTCGCCCAGAAAGTCGCCCGCGCCATCCTCAACGCCCACCGCGGTCCTCCTTACAGCGACTATCTGGAACTCAAGTGAACGCGATCCCCGCGCAGGCTGTCCGCGTGGCGATGGCCAGCCTGCGTTCCATAAGGAAATCGTATTCTTTTCCCTTCCATGAACGTTGCCATCCTGCACAAACCCATCGCCCAACGCGTTGAGCTTTTCCGCTCCTTTCTCCGCCGCGAAAACAAGCGTCCGCTTTTCGGCTTTTCGCCCGGAAGCGAGTTCCCGCTCCCGCGCTATCCTTCCAGCCGCTCACTGCCTGAAGAGCGTCCGCTGGTGCCTGCCGATTTCGATCCCAACGCCTATGCCGCCGACGCCGAAAGGCTTTTCCTCGAAACCGAAAAACTCGGTGGCGATTTCATCTTCTCCGGCAGCGCCTTCTGGGGCATCCCCTGGCTCGAGGCGCTCCTCGGGTGCCCGCTCTTCGTCAGCCATACCACCGGTTCCATTCGCGCCGAAACCCCAGCCCGCTTTTCCCCGGACCACGTCCCCATCTTCGACCCTGATTCCCCTTGGGCGCGACTCATGGGACAAATGCTCGATGCCCTCGCCAAACACGCAGACGGACGCTTCCCGCTAGCGACAACCCGGATGCGTGGCATCTCCGACCTGCTTTCTTCCCTCTATGGCAGCACCGAGTTCGTTATGGCCATGTTTGACCGTCCGGAGGAAGTCCGCCGGGTTTCGGAGAAATTAACCGAATTTTTTATTGCTGCCGGAAAATTCCAACTCGACCGCATCCCGCTTTTCCACAGTGGCGTCGGCAGCTTCTTCTACAACGCATGGATGCCCGCCGGAACCGTCTGGCACCAAGAGGACGCCGCTGCCCTGCTTTCACCCAGCCTCTACGAGCAATTCATCGAACCTTGCGATCGCCGCGTTACCACTGCCTTCCCGCATATTGCCATTCACACCCACTCCACCGGTTTCGTCCCCATTGACGCTTATCTGAGAATGGGGGTGAGCCTCGTGGAAATGCACATCGATACCGGTGGCCCCTCCGCCCGGGAGATCCACTCAAAACATCTCGCCATCTTGCGCGAGCGCCCGCTGCTCATCTGGGGCAAAATTCCTCCCGCCGATCTCAACTGGATTTTCGACAACCTGCCACCCGGGGGCCTCGCCGTCCTTACAAATGACCGATACCTCCGAAACCGCCGCCCGCCTCTGGTCAAAATACGTTCTCAGACGGGTGGCAATGACAGCCCATGTGCCCGTCCCTTAACCTCAAAAACCGTTCTTTAATCTGGATGCCAACCGCTGTCGGGGAAGGTTCATTAACTTAAAAAATAATATTCTTATTTTTTATGATACATCACCACATTTTTCTCCCGTTATAACAAATTCAACCAAGAAAACTCTCCTTCCATCCCCATGTCCGACACTCTCACTGCCGCCGAGCAGCGCAAACTCGACCTCGCCAGCAACTTCACCCGCGCCTACCGCGCCAACCTCGACAAGCATCCCGCCATCCGCGAGGCCGCCTGCCTCCGCGAGCAATATCCCGCCCTCTGCAACCCGCTTCGCGACTACGACCTCTTCGCCGGACGCGTGCTCTATCATCCCCTCGTCGCCTTCCTCAACGAAGGCATTGTGAACACCGCCATCCCCGCGTTGCGCGACGACGACCGCCCCGACACCGAAGTCTCCCCGCACGACGCCTACCTCCGCTCCATTCTCCAGCGCGAAATCGGCGGTTATATTTACAACTACCAATCCCTTCACGAAATCGCCGGCAAACTCCCGGAAACCGACCCGCGCCACAAGGACGCCCTCGAAATCTGTGCCTTCTGGGAAAAACACAGCCCAATGACGAAATACATGTTGAGCCTCGGCGAAGAATTCGTCAAAGGCATGAGCCGCGTCAACAATGTCGGCCCCGCTCAATACGCCACTCACTTTTTCCGCCTTTGCTGCTTCTCGATTGATTTCGACAAACTCCTCCGCCTCGGCATCCCCGGTCTACGCGTCGAAATCCAAAACGGCACCGCTGGCGATGCCGAATTCCGCCGCGCCGCGCTCATGGCTCTCGATACCCTCGCCGATGTCTGCCGCTACTACGCTGCTCACGCCCGTGAACAAGCCGCCTCGGTGACCACGACCGAAAAGCGCAGGGACGAACTGCGTCAAATGGCCGTTGCCCTCGACAACATCGCCGTCAACAAACCCGCCAGCCTCCGCGAGGCCATTCAGCTTTTCTGGCTATATGTCATCTGCTCCGACTCAGCCAATTACGGACGGGCCGACGTCTATCTCGGCGACTTCTTCGTCAATGACATCGCCACCGGCGCGCTCACACGCGAGGAAGCCAAGGACCTGCTCCGCTCCCTCTGGCGCATTATTGCCGACCAGTTCAAGGACGGCTTCCGCGTCGCCATCAACAACTGCCGCATCATCATCGGCGGAAAAGGCCGCAGAAATCCTGAAAACGCCGACCAGTTTGCGATGGCCGCAATGGAAGTGACACTCGAGTTGAAGGAGCAGGAACCGAACGTCACGCTGCGTTTCCATAAAGGGCAAAACCCCGCGCTCTTCGACAAGGCGCTCGAACTCATCGCCGCCGGCTGCGTCTCGCCCACGCTTTATAATGACGACGAGCACATCCCCATGTGCGCGAAAGCATACAACGTCTCCATGCAGGAAGCGGAGGATTATATACCGCAAGGCTGCGGCGAAATCCAGATTGACAGCAAAAGCATCAGCTCGCCGAACAACATCATCACTTACCTCAGCGCGCTCGACCTCGTCCTGCACGACGGCTGGAACCCGAAAGTCCGCGAATACCGTGGTCTGCGCACCGGTCCGCTTTCGAACTTTGATACTTACGAAAAACTCTACGACGCCGTGAGACGCCAGATTGATTACACAAACGGGCTCTTCGCGCATCGGAATAAACTGGAAAACGACATTCATGCCGCGACCTCCGCGTTCCTCTTCACCAGCATCCTCACGCACGATTGCATCGCGCGTGGCAAAGGCATCTTCGATGGTGGCGTCCGCTACATCGGCAGCCAGGTGGAAACCTTCGGCCTCACCAATACCGCCGACAGCCTCGCCGCCATCAAGAAACTCGTTTACGATGACAAGAAGTTGACGCTCGATCAGATCGTCAAAATCATTGACGCCAATTTTGACGGTCACGAAAAGGAGCGCCGCATGATGCTTGATTGCCCGAAATTCGGCAACGACGACGCCTACGTGGACGATATTTACGCCGACCTCTGCCGTTTTGTGAATGAAAACGTCGCCTCCAAAGCCAAACAATGCGATCTGGATTTTTTTCTGAATTGCAACCTCAACCCAGGCGGCGTGCGCTATGGTGCCGGCATGGCCGCCTCGCCGGACGGTCGTAAGGCGGGCGACTCGCTCGCCGTTGGCAACGCCCCCACCGCAGGCGCCGACCACAGTGGCCTCACCGCGCTGCTTAACTCGATGAAGAAGCAGTTCAAGTTACACAGCGGTTTCGTGCAAAATCTGAAAGTCTCCAAAAACCTCCTCACCGGCAAAAACCTGGAAAAATTCAAAACCGCCATCCAAACCTATTTCGAGACCGGCGGCATCCACCTGATGATCACCTGCCTGAACCGCGGCGACCTTGAGGACGCGATGATTCACCCCGAAAAATACCCGAACCTCCTCGTGCGCGTCGGCGGCTGGACCGCGCGCTTCGTCAACCTCGACCAAAATATCCAGAAGGAAATCCTCGCCCGGACAATGTATGAGTGAGCTTTGCCCTGACCCGGCTTAAGCCGAATCACGTCGAATTAAGTCGCCCCCTATAAATCCCATGCGCGGCCTCGTCCTCGAAATCCAGAAATTCTCCATCAACGACGGCCCCGGCATCCGCACCACCGTTTTCCTCAAGGGCTGCCCGCTCAACTGCCTTTGGTGCCACAATCCGGAATCCATTTCCCCGTTTCCGGAAATCGCTTACGACGAACAAAAATGCCGGCTCTGCGGCAACTGCATGAGCGAGTGTCCCGAGTGCCACCGGCTCATCGCCGGAAAGCATATTTTCATCCGCAAAAAATCCTGCGCCGGCAAGCTGCCCTTCTGTCCGTCGGGCGCCCTCGCGCGTCTCGGCGCGTGGCGCTCCGCCGGCGAAGTGCTCGAAACCGTCCTCCTCGACAAACCCTACTACGACCGTTCCGGCGGCGGGCTCACCCTTTCCGGCGGCGAGCCCATGCTGCAATACGAGTTCACCCGCGCGCTCCTGCTCGCGGCAAAGGCCGGCGGACTCCACTGCTGCCTCGACACCTCCGGCTTCGCCGACTTTGAAAAATACAACAGCCTCCTCGGCTGCGCGGACATCTTTCTCTATGACATCAAGGAAATCGACGACGCCCGCCACCGCGAATACACCGGCGTTTCCAACAAACGCATCCTCGAAAACCTCCGACTCCTGGATGCCGCCGGCGGAAAAACCATCCTGCGCTGTCCAATCATCCCCGGCCACAACGACCGCTCCGAACATTTTGAAGCCATCGCCGCGCTCGCAAATCGCCTGAAAAACATTCTCCAAATAGACATCATGCCCTTCCACCCTTGGGGACGCTCCAAGGCGCGACGGATTGGCCGCGACTACAAACTCGGCGGCTTGTCGGCGGTAAAGGAAGACCTCGCGGACAAATGGGTCCGCCAACTCGCCGTCCTCACAAAAATCCCCGTGTCACGCTGAAACCTGCCGGCCCGTCCGACGACGGCATGTCGCGAATTTCAAAACGTCGCGCTGCGCCAAATCTGGCGCACCCAGTCCGTCTCGCCATAGCTGCTTTGGACAATGTCGAGCATGTTGTCCAAAACGATCAGCCCCTGCACCCGCCACAACGGCGCCCTTGCGCCGCGCTGGCTGTGGTCGGCGTTCGGTGCGCGCAACAGCGTGAAATCCGCGCCAAGCTCACGCGCACGCTCCTCAAGCATGAGACTGCCCTTGAGGCTCACGCGCTGGTCGCGCGTCCCGTGGATGACGAGCGTCCGCGGCGAGTCTTTTTTCAACCAATACAGCGGGCTTGCTTTTTTCGCCAAATCCATCTTCTCCGGCAAGCTGCCGCCCATGAGTTTTTCAAAGCGCCCCTTTTCGTTCAGATAATCAATCGAATCGCGGGCGTCCAGGTCCGCGAGTGTCGCGACGGGCGCGATGGCGACCGCCCCGGCGACCGCAACCCTCGCGTCCGCGAGCGCCGGATCGCCCTTAAAGGCATCCGCGTCCGCCCATGCCAGCATCAGCGCCAGATGCGCGCCAGCCGAGCCGCCATAGACAAAGACTTTTCCCGGAGCCAGGCCATAGTTCCCCGCGTTTTTCACGAGCCAGCGCACCGCGTCGAAACAATCAATCACGCAGGTCTCCACCGTGCAGCCGTTGCCGTCCTGCACGAGCCGGTAGGAAACGCACGCGCTCGCGATGCCGTGGTTGGCGAAAAACCGGATGTCGTTGCCCGAAAAATAACGCGAGCCGTTGCGCCAGCCTCCGCCGTGGAGCCAGATGACGACCGGCGTGCCGTCCGGGAAAAATTCCCGTCCGTTCTTTGCCGTCGTTGAAAGCGGCAGCATGAGGTCGAGTGTCAGCTCAAGGTCGCCGACTTTTTTATAAACCAGATCGCCGTGGAGTTTGGAAACCGTGGCGATGTATTCGCGCTTTTGCTCAAGCTCCGGCGTGCGCGCCGCCGATTCCACGACGGAGGCTCGCGCGAATGAAATCAAGGACAGCAGGCAGGCCGTCAATGGAAGTATTGTGGTGATTTTCATGGTTGTGGGAGAGTGTTTTGATTCCTCGCCATATTGAATGCCCGGTTGGTTTTGGCGCCAGAGTTCATGGAGGAATTAAGAATGGTGAATGGTGGGTTGAGAACTGATATTGCGCGGATGTGTTACCGAGGGAGGCAGGAAGGTCTCATTTGATGGTTCAAAAGGCCGCCGCCGCGTAACATCAGTCAAGAATTACGAATTGATGTTAAGCAGGCGGTTATTATGGAGTGCGGGACTTCAGTCCCGCTTTTGACGGGGAAATTTATTTCCCCGCCCCGCCGACGATGGATGACAGGTCGCGCCGGCGACTTGGCGGCGGGATAAATCCCGCCGTCAAAAGCGGCGATAAATCGCCGCACTCCATAATGGAACCTTTTTTATCTGTGTTTGGTGTTCATTGTTTTGATTGATACATGATGCCTTGGCGAAGGTCGGAGCGTTTGTCTTCCCAGCGGGCTTTCTCGTTCCGCTGGTTCCAGCTTTTCCATTGGGCCTCAAGCCCGGCGTATTTTTCAGGATGCTTCCCGGCAAGGTCTTTTTGCTCGGCGTTATCCGTGTCCAAATCAAAAAGCATCGCGGGCGCGTTGACGAAGGGTTTGATAAGCTTCCAGTTGCCGGAACGAACCGCCCACTGCGGGCCGATTTTCCAGCACAGCGGTTCGCGCCGCGACAACGCCTCGCCATCGCACGCTTGCGAATCCCGTTATTCAACTCGATTTCTACACGACGGCCCTCGCCGCCGCCGGTATCGGGGCAAAATCCGAATGGCAGCTCGACGGCGTGAACCTGCTCCCGCTGCTGACCGGGAGGCGCCGCAGGCGCCGCGGCGGACGAAGCGGCGGCGACAGGGGCGCAGAGCGACAGGATGCGCAGGCGGCGGCTGGAGGAGGCGAGCCGGTTTTTCATGAATGTGATTGCTGGTTGCTGGCGGGAAAACGCGGCGGGACGGGGGAACACGTTCATTCGATGGCGGCATCTATGAAATAAATGAGCGCCGGGCCGCCTTGCGTCTGCCTTATCTGAAAAATATTTTTCCCGATTTTCAGCGCTTCGCGTGGAATCCTCCACGCGCGCAAGGTCTCCCGCGAGCCAAGCAGCGGCGGATAAGGATTCGCATACGGCTCCGAAACATCATTCGAGCCGGCGAGTTTCACGCCGTTGCATTCAATTTCAAACTGCGTGTCGTCGCTCATCGCCTCCGTCGATTGCACGCGCAACCTTGCATCGGTTTTCCATCCCCGGGCGGGCGGGGCCATGATCATGTCAAATTCCATTTTTCGCCCGCGCGTCATGCTTAGGACAAGCTGGACGCGGTTGCCATAGGGTGAGCGCCAGCGGTCGCTGAGAAAATAGTGTTGTGGCGAGGATGCGATGAACCCGCGGTCCTTCAGTTTGTTTATAACATGAAACGGCGGCTCGTTGAACGGGCCGCGCTCGGGCCTGCCTCCGTATTCCCGATAATAGGCGAAATTAAACAAGCTGACGCCGTCCAGTCCGGAGGCATAGGCCAGGTGCGCCGTTGTATAAAACTGCTCGTCGGTCGTGCGGCGGTAAAAATTGCTGTCGCCGAAGCCGCGGCGCGGATCCGGGCCTACGTAGGTGACATGTGTCATCTCCAGATAAATCGCCGCGCCGGGATTCATCTTGCGCACCCGCGCCATTTCGAGATCGTTTTGCACGGTATAATAATTCGACGAAAGATTTATCATATCCAGGCCGGCGGCGGTCATCTTTGGCAAATCGATGCCCAGCGCCGCCTGCGCCTCGAAAAAGGCCGGCACGCGCGCGCACAGCCAGCGGCGTTTCCCTTCGCGGGATGAGCGGTCGAGTATTTTTCTCACTTCGTGCGTGAAGTCGGTGACGATTTTCACGCGCCTTTTGCTGGAAATGCCGTCAGGGAAAATTCGGAAGTGCCGCAGAAAATCCAATTCAAGCCCGTCGATGTCGTAGCCTTCGCAAAGCTCGCGGATGAAGCCGAGCAGTCGCTCGCGCACTTCTTTTCGCCCCCAGTTCATCACATTGGCATCGCGCGCGGGCGGAATATTCGAGCCGGCCGGCGGGGTGAAGCCCGCGGCGGCGATCCGCAGTTCAGGATGCTCCCGGCGAAAGCGGTCCACGGCGAGGCACGAGCTGGGATGCATGCGCGCTCCGGGCCTGGCGTCAAGGTCCTCGACGTGATGATAATCGTTTACGCGAAGTGACAGGAACGCGGTTATCTTGTTCGCCTTGCAGTAAGCGACATATTCCTCCACGAGGTCGCCTCCGTTCAGGACAAATTCGCCGATGGTGCTCATCGGGCGTTTGAAGGTGTCGAGCCACCACTGCATGTGCTCCGCCGGGGGATAGATTTTGCTTTTCCACAACGGCACCCAGGTCAGGCCGGGGGAAAACATATAACAATCCGCGCCCGCCCTCACCGCCTCGTCGATGGAACCCTTCAGCACGTCAACCGTGAAGGGGGCGTTCTTCGGATGAAACGGCGCCACGCAACTTTCCAGATTGGTCGTGTCATTGTTATAAAGCATACGGAATGGCGCTTTGCCGGCGGAGGGGAGCGCGCAAATTATAAAGACAAGGGGCAGGCGGAGACTTTTCATGGCTTCAGAATGGTTTTATAAATTCACCCGGCCGCGACATGCGCCAGGGAAAAGACGCGGAGTGTTTCTTTCAGTTTCCCCGTGCCCGCCCCTTTGGGGGCGAGAACCCGGATGACGCGCTCCTCGCCGGGAAGCAGGTCAACGAAATTATCCTCGAAGCGCACGGACGGCGGGCCGTCGTTCCAGAGACATGCGCGGTGATGGTAGAATGGGGAGAAAAGCGAGATGGCGCCGTCACGTTTACTATCAATGCGTATCGGCTCCGGGGGGAGTCTGAGAAATCGCGGCGCGGTGAAAAATGCGGTGTTTTCGGATTGAATAACACCATCGTTGTCCACGAGCGCGGCGTGAAGCACGCAGTTTTCCCTGCCCGCCGCGCGCAGGCGCGCCGTGAAGTCGCGGCGCGCAACGCATTTGGCCTCAAACGATGCCAGGCGGACCGGACGGCCTCCGGCTTCGAGCGTTTGCCCGTCCATCGTCAGCAGACGCCATGCGAGTTTTCCAGCGAATCCACCGGGGCGGTCGCAGACGGCATGGAATTGGGCGGCGCCCCGCGTGTTCACGGGGGTGTTGTCCAAGGCGATGGTTTCGGCGCCCTCAAGTTTGATGCTTGCCAAGAGGGGGGCGTAGAAGCGGCGGGCGGCGTAGTGAAGCGCCTTCCATTGGCCGCCGTGCTCGATGCTGCTGAACGAAGTGCAGGGCCAGCAGTCGTTCAATTGCCAGTAAAGGGAACCCATCGTCACGGGTTGCGAGCGGCGGAAATGCTCGACGGCCGTCCGGATGGCGTGCGCTTGATGGATTTGCGACAGATAGGCCGCGCCGCGATAATCCCGGGGCATTTTATAGTGTCTCAAAATATATTCCATCACGGCCAGCCGCCCGGAGCGAAAGTGCTGGTGATTGTCAAAATCGCCGGAGCCGATATTGAGGTCCTCCGCCTTGCAGAAACCGGAGGCGACTTCGGGTGACGGGAACGCCTGCATTCCGAACTCCGAGCAAAACGGCACGTCCAGCGTCTCATACATCTCAATCGGATGCCGGGCTATATACACTTTCCAAAAGTGGGCGTCGCCGGCTTTCTGCGCCACGTCCGTGTTGTCCTTGCGCGAGACTTCAATCGGATAGGGCGAGCTTGGCCAGTAATCGCGTCCGGGGTCGTGTTTCGCGACGGCGGACGGGAGCAGTTTGTGGAACAGTTTTTTGTAATTGCGCGCATACAAGCCCTTCGCGCCGTCGTGCACCTGCGGATTGAGTTGATAGATTTCGTTGTTGCCGCACCACAGGGCGACGCAGGCGCGGTTGCGCAACCGCCGCAACTGCCAGGCGGCCTCGGCGCGCACCGAGTCCATGAACGGCCTGTCTCCGGGGCAAAGGTTGCACGCAAACATGAAATCGTGCCAGACGAGCAGGCCGAGTTCGTCGCACAAATCATAAAAAATGTCATGCTCGTAGATGCCGCCGCCCCAGAGGCGAAGCATGTTCATGTTGGCCTCGACCGCGCCGGCGAGGAGCTTTTTATACAGAGGATCATGCGCGCCCTCGACGGGGAAGGAGTGCACGGGGACCCAGTTGGCGCCCTTGGCGAATATCGGGCGGCCATTTATAATAAACCTGAAGTGTGTTCCGCCGTCGCCTCGCGGCGACTGGTCGAGGCGCGCTTCGCGCAGACCGATGCGTGTGCGCCAGAGCGGGAGCACGGTTTTCCCCGCGTCGGCCTTGATGGTTATGTCGTAGAGCGGTTGTCCGCCCTGGCCGGCGGGCCACCATAATTCGGGTGACGGGATCTCCACGCAGTCCCGGCCTTCCGCGATTTCTTTGCCGCGCAGCGACACGGTTGCGCGCCAGCGCGCGCCGCGCGCGCCGGCGAACCGGGGGGCGATGGCGAGCGAGACGCGCCCTTGATTGTGGCATTGCGTGACGCGCACATCCGTGATGCGCGCCGCGCTCCAGGATTCGAGACGCACGGAGCGCCACATGCCGCACGTGACGAGGCGCGGCGCCCAGTCCCAGCCGAACTGGCATTGTTGCTTGCGGAGCTTGGAGCAGCCGCCGACGGTGTCGTTGAACTCGCGGGGCGAGATGTGCTCCTTGCGACGTTCGCGCACGAAGCGCCCCGCGCTGAGAAACAACACGCGCAATTCGTTGCCGCGTGGCTTGAGCATTTCGTTTACGGAAACGCGATGCCCGACAAACATGTTGTCTGATTCGAGAATTTTTTTGCCGTTCAAGGTCACGACGGCCAGCGTATCGAGACCGTCGAAAACCAGTTCCTGATGCTCCTCGGAAAGCGCGGCTTGCGGCACATCAAACACAAGGCGATATTCCCAGTCTCGCATCTCGATCCACTGCAACTGATGCTCATTGCGACCAAAAAACGGGTCCGGGATTTTCTCCATTCGACGCAGATCCATGTGGACGCATCCGGGCACGATCGCCGGAGACCAATCTTTTGAGCCAGCCTGGCGGAAACTCCAGCCGTTGTGCAGCAATAGCGATGGCATGGTGTCAGCGGGTTTTGATTTCGATGCCGACCGCGCCCTTGGCATACGTGAAGCTCGCCGTGTGGGCGTCATCCTTGAGCCTCCAGCCCGCCACCCCCGGGTCCGCCGCCAGGCCGACTATGACATCCTTGTATATACCGGGTGCGATTCCGCCGTCGATGGCGGCAAGCGCGACGATTTGCTCCCGGGCGAACGTCCAATCCCCAGCCACTCGTTTCAACACGCTCCTGCCGCCTTTTTGGCCAAGGGACAGCTCGAGCACGGAGCCGGATTCCATTTTCAAATCACCGCGTATGGAAAGTTGCGAACCCGCTTTGGCGGCGCCTGGAGCGAGCGTGGCGCCGCTCTTTATGGCGACCGTTTTTTTATGGGACAGCACCATTGAACCCGCACCGCCCAGCACGCCGTTTTCAACGGCGACATCCCCGGACCCCGTGGCGCTGCCGGCGGTATTGGCAAGCAACAGCCTGCCTTCGCGGACGATGGTGCCGCCTGTGTAGGCGCTGGCGCCACTTAGGGTTTGCGTGCCTTGTCCGCTCTTGATGAGTGCCAGCGTTGCATCGCCGTCATCCACATTGTCAAAAAGAACGGCGTTGGTGGCGCAGTCCGTCGTAGCGTTTATCAAGAGTGTTGTCGTGTGGATGCTTTTGTTCCTGTCGTCGCGCGAACCGCCGATTATGCGAATGTTCGAGGCTTTCGACGCGCTGACAAGCCCCTTGACCGTGACTGTATTGGCCAGCGAGCCACCCTGATAGCGTGTGAGATTGATCGCCTTGGGGGCGACGCCCAGGAACGTCACAAGGCCGAGTTCATAATTATTGAGCACCCCGAGCAGGATTGTGCCGCCGGAGAGGTTTATGGACCCGATGGAAAGCCTGGCGACGCCATGCGTGGTGCCCGTGCCAAAGCTCAAGGAACCGTTTTTTATATCAACCTGGGCGATTGATACAGCACCCTCGTTTCCCCGGATGGTAATCCCCTGCCTGGGGTCGGGATAATCCAGCGCCAGCGTTCCATTAATACGCAGGCTGCCGCTTTTGTGGATGGCGATGAATAGCGGGGTGCCTGACGTGAAATTCCGGATTGAAACAGGAATCATCAAGGCGATTTCGCCAGAGGCCGAGTTGCCAATCACATTGTCGTCCTCGTTTCTGGGAAACCCCTTGTCCGAGGGATGCCAGCGGGCCGCGTCGGCCCATTGGCCGCGTTCGGCCGATTTCCAGGTGAAGTCGGCCGCCAATGTCGGCACCAGGCTTCCAATGGTGAAAACAAGGATACGGGCGGGGAATGATGCTATTTTCATTGCATGACCTTTATGTTGATATTTTTTCGAGCAGCCAGGATTTTCATGAAAAATCAAACTTGCGCCCACGCGCGCATGACCCGGTTCAGGTTATCGCGCACGGATTCGTCCTCTGATTTTCCGGGAAAGGGGTTAAGCTCCAAGACCACATCGCCGCGTTTTTCCGTGGACAGGAAGCCGGTTTCCAAAAGCGTCCGCAACGCCACGGCCAGTTGCGGCGTGTCGATCTCGCCTCCGGGGTAGCCGACGGGCGGGTGGCGGTCGCCGTAAAACGGGTCGGCGGTGTTTTTCATGACGCAGTTGCCAAAATGCACGCGCTTGAGCCATTTTCCGCAGCGGCGGATGGAACCGGCAAGCTCTTCGCGCATGAGCGGGAGGTGCGCGATGTCAAGCTCGATGCCGATGTTGGGATGGACGCGGGCGACGCGCTCCACCAGTTCGATGTTTTTGTCCAGCGGACCGTATAGATACGATTTGTCGAAATCGTAGTCGAACGGCTCCAGCAACGCGTCTATGTTATATTTTGCCAGAGACTCGCACAGCCAGCAGCAGAAATCATAAAACGCGTCATGGTTGGCCGGCGTGCCCTTGGCGAAGGCCGGGCCGCCCGAGGCGAAGATGAAGCCGGAGCAGCCGCACGTGCCGGCCTGCTCCACCATGTCGGCGATGATCATGCGAAGCTGGGCCTGCTCGAAGTAGGAATCGGAGGCGAAGGAGAGCTTGCGCAGCGGCACGAGGTGCGTGGCATAGACGATATTCACCTTGCCGCTTCTCCGTATCGCGGGGATCAGACTTAGCTGCCGCTCCCGCCCGTAGGGCAGGCAGAAATCGAATGTCTCGATATCATCGCGCCTGAGGAACGCCTCCAGGGTGGCGACATGATAATCCGGATCGGACATGCAGCGCGAATACAGCATGTGATAGACAACCCCGATGCGGGCATAATTTTTGAGCGATTCTTTCATTGGATGTTAAACGTTGTTTTTGCGGTTTCCATGACGGCCCGGGCGGACTGGTTGATCAAAATGATGTCCGCGTCCAGGCAGATGAAGCTATAGCCAAGCGCCACGGCTTCGTTTAATTTTTCCGGGTTCGATTTGACGATGTGCTGTCCGGCGGCCTTGCCGTGGCGGCGGCAGGCATCGACCAGTGACTGATAGGCGTTTTTTAGACAAGGGTGCTGGGTCTGGCCCGGAACACCGTAGGAGCCGCTCATGTCGTAAGGGCCGATAAAAATGCCGTCGATGCCCTGAACCGCGAGTATCTCCTCGATGTTGTCCACCCCCGCCCGGGTTTCGATCATCGCGATGACGACCACGCTTTGGTTGGCCGTCGCGGCATAGTCATCAAAATGCGATCCCCAGTCGTTCATGCGCCCGAAGCAGTAGCCGCGCACGCCCTCGGGCGGATATTTGGCCGCCGCCACGGCGGTGCGGGCCTGGGCGGCGGTTTCCACCATCGGAACGATCACGCCCGCCGCCCCCACGTCAAGACACTGGCGGATTTCGATGGTGTCGGCCCGGCTTACGCGCACAAGCAGGGCGGTGCCGCGTCCATGGATGGCGCGCGCGATGTTTTCAACCCCCAGGATGCCGGCCGAAGTGTGTTCGCAATCCATGCCAAGCCACGCGAAACCGGCATTCGCCAGTATTTCGGCGCAGGCGGGGGACGAGGTCTGTATCCAAGACCCGATAATCGGTGTTTTTTTGTCAAGCGCCTTGCGCAGGCGCAATTCAGAATCGTTGAACATAAATATAGTTTTGGGAAATTATAGTTTTGCCTGAGCCTTGAGTTTGGCCTGCCAGTATTCCGCCCACGCGGCGGTGGCCGTGGGCGCGTTGATGCGGAGCGAATCCCCCGCCACAAAGAGCGCCGGGGCCTGCCGGCGGAGTTCGTCGAGATAGGCGCCCGGCTTGAACACGCACACAAGCTCCGCGGGATTGAGTTTCCACGGCGACGCCGGGGAAGGTCCCCGGGCGACCGCGACGGCGGCGGAGTGGATGCGGTCCAGGACATCGGGCAGCGCGAGGCATTCCGCGCCCAAGGGCGAGCGGGAAATTTTTGTGTCCACCGTGACGACGCCCGGCACCAAGGCGCGCGCCTCGGCGGTCCCCGCCGAATCGGCGACCACCAGGACGAGCGGCACGCCGAAGTCGCCCGCGACCGCCGTTTCCATGCCGATTTCCCCCACCAGTTTTCCGTTTATATAAATCGCCTTGAAATCGGGTTCGTAGGTGTGGCTGAGCAGATGCCCGGCGCCTTCCATCGAGTGCAACCCGTGCAGAATCAGGCCGTCGCAGGAGGCGTCGAGTCCGCCCGCCCAGTCGGGCCGATACGGGGGCTTGCCGCAGCAGGCGCGCACGCCTCTTGGCAGGCGCGCGATGTCAATGTTGCGCCCGAACCAGTGCTCGTCGAAAATGGAAACGTCGTCCGCGCCGCCCTCCAGCAGTCCCTCCACCAGCGCGAGAAGCTCGCGCATGAACCACTCGCGCGCCTGCGGATACTCCGGATCGCCCGGCGTGACTTGCGGCATGCCGACCACGCCGGCAACGCCCTCCATATCACAACGAATATGAAATTTTCTTTTTTTCATGATTAAGGAAAGACAGCGAAACGGATAATGACTGCGCAGAAGCGCGCCCATATGCGTTGGGCGGGGGCTTGGGGTAAAAAATGGCGCCTTGAGAAAGCACGCCGGGATTGAGTGTTTGCCCGTCCAGAACGATGATATTGGTGGTTGTGGTGCTGGTGGACATGGTACCGGAATCAAAAGTTGGAAACATGCTAAAATTTAAGGATGGTGGTGAACACGAAGTTGATGGGATTGATATAATAATAAGCATTCGGCGTGGCCACGCGCGCGGACGTGTCGAGCCTGCCGCCCGGGGCGCGCGCAATGGTGTTGATATAGCGGGGCTTGTCGTAATCGAAGAGGTTGTCGATTTTGAGGCTGAACACGATGTTGTGCCGGCGCAGCAGGCGTTTGCCATAGCCGATGGCAAGCGTGGCCGTGAGCCAGTCGTCGGAAAAAATATTGCCGGTGCTTACGATTTCCTTGCCGCGGTAGTTGACGCCGCCGCCGATCCTGAGGCCCCGGAGCCAGCCCTTGGTGAAGGCGTAATCGGTGAAGAGGTTGGCGATCAGGCTGACCCGGCGGGAGATTTGCTGGTCAAACTCGTCGTAGCCCCCGCGCATAAGGCTCATGAGGTTGTTCCATTGGGGAATGGCTCGCGAGGTCAGATAGTAAGGCGCCGTCGTGGTGGTGGCATAGGCCATTTTGCCTTCGCGGAAAGCGACCATGCCGGTGTCGCGAAGGATGTTCATCATGCGGTATTCCTCGCGTTCGATAAAGGCGCGCGTGTCCTTGTAGGCGTCCGACTGGGATGCCTGGGGGGCGGCGAGGTTGAATGAGAGCCGCCACTGCCGGGTGAGGTTGGCGGTGATGTCCACCTCGATGCCCTCGGTCTGGCGGTTCCGGCTGTCGGCATGGCCGACTTGCACGGGGAGCAGGCCGCGGGCGTTGATGCCCGTCTCGCCATTCACGCCGGTGTTGACTATGGTGTTTATATAGCCGCCGACGGTTCCCGCGTTGATGAGGCTGTTCGTCTCCTTGCCAAAATAGTAATTGATGACAACGGAGGCGCGTCCTCCGAGCAGGGTCAGGCGCACGCCGAAATCCCAGCCTTGGGAGCGCGCGGGGCCGAAGGCGCCGCCGCGAATGTCGCGGGCGTTGCCGGCGGGGCTGAAGGTTTGCGCGTAATTCACATAGGGGCTGAGCCAGTTTCTGGCGTGAAAAATCGCGCCCGAGGAGAAAGTCGTGACGACGGCGTCCACGGCGGGGGACGACCACTGAAGCTGTTCCGCCTCGCTCAAGGCGCCGTAATTATCCGGTCCCAAGGGACGGAAGGGCACGGTGAGGCCGTCCCAACCGGGGCCGTAAACAGGATCATAAATGTCGGGTGTCGGGGTCCAGACCCTGGAGGTATAAATGTCATGGCGGACGGCGCCGAGGCAGATCAGGCGGCTGGCGAGCATTTTCCAGTTCGTGGCCGCCTGAAAATAGGTCTGGCTGGTTTTCTGGCGGGATTGGTTGGACGGGGCGCGCATGTCGAGGAGCATCGCGGGCGTGCCGTGGTATTCGTTGTCGCTGGCGTCCGTGACGGTATAAACCCCGTCCGGCAGGTCCCGGCGGGGGCGGTTGCCGGGGGTGTTGATCGTCCAGTAATACCTGTAGTGAATGCGTGGATCGATGGTGGCGGCGGCGAAGGTGATGTTTCCCGAGCGGTCCAGCCCGAAGGGGCGCGTCCAGGTGCGCGGGTCCCCGGTCATGCCCTTGAGTCCATAGGAATACTGGCGCTGCTCCTGTCTCCAGTATTGCCAGCCGGCCATGGCGCTGACGGTGATGAGGCCGAGCTTTTCGTGGTCGAATATGTAAGCGGCGGCGGCGCGCGCGTTATACGTGTCCTTCCCAAGCGGGGCGACGAGGTGCGCCTCCTGCCCGTAGGGTTGCAGGAAACCGGGGTTGCCGGAGCCGTCGGGCAGGGTTTCGGTCACGTCAATATAGACTTGGGGCATGGCCGACCGGGCGGTGAGCATGGATTCCCAGTCCTCCTTTATATAATTGCCCGCGAGTTCCGCGAAAAACCTGCCGCCCGCCTGGTAGTTGATGGACGCCGAGAACAGTTTGTAATCGTAAAGATAATTGGGGTCGTCCAGCGCGGTGGAGAAGGTGGAGTCGAAATCGCGGAAGAAGTCCTTGGTGATTTGGGGCAGGATGGGCGAATTATAAATGTTGGCAAAACGCTCCTCGTTGGAGGG
>JAIRTK010000109.1 GCA_031254955.1 Opitutaceae bacterium | reverse complement strand
GGTGTGGAGAGGCGCGGGAGGGGCGGGCGGCGGGCGGCGGGGCGGGTTGGGCGGGCGGGGCGGTGGGGGCGGCGGGGGCGGGGCGGGTTGGGCGGGCGGGGACGGCGGGGGCGTTCAGCGGGACGCCGAACGCGGCACGCGGGACGCGTGCGCTCCCAGGAAGGGCGGGGTGGGTGGTGGATGGCGCGGGCATGGCGAAGAGAAGGGTGGTGGCGGCGAGGAGGAGGGGCGGCGCTTCGCGCCGTCTGCCGGCAGGATGCCGGCGCTCCCAGTCGCTGACGCGTCTTTCCTTGCGCCAGTGCGCGCCCACGTGCAAATGCGTCGTTGCGCCAGCGTGTCCGCGATGCGGGCGCGGGGCGTCGAAAAGGGCGAGGAATCGAAAATCCTGCGATTGTCCGTCACATGGCGCCCGATATGCCGATGTTATCGACATGTTGTCACGATGTGACTGAAAAAGCCTGTTTTTTCGACATTTGCGGTTGCTGATGACGAAAAAACGGCTTTTTTCAGCACTATTATGAGTGCCGAGCATTCGGATTTTCCTGTTTCCGCCGCCGGATGGCAGCCGGGTGTTCCCTACAACAATCTGCCGCCGCTGCCTCCGGCTTGCACGCTCGAAACGGTGGCCGTGCTCAAGCGTTGCGTCGCGGCGCGGGCCGCGTTGGGCGAGTTGAAGATGGCGGCTGAACTCATCCCCAATCAGGCCATGCTCATCAACACGCTGCCCATGCTGGAGGCGCGCGGCAGTTCGGAAATCGAGAACATCGTCACCACCGCCGACGCGTTGTTTCGCTTCGCCGGAAAGCCCGACGCCGAGCCGGACGCCGCCACGAAGGAGGCGTTGCGCTATCGTTCCGCACTCGCGGCGGGTTTCGAGGACATCAAGCGGCGTCCGCTGTCCGCCGGCACCGCCATTGAGGTTTGCAGTGTTTTGCGGGGAACGCCGATGAGGCCGCGCGCGCTGCCCGGCACCGCGCTCGCCAACGCCGCCACGGGCGAGGTCGTCTATACGCCGCCGCAAGGGGAGGGTGTCATCAACGCGTTGCTCGCCAACTGGGCGGAGTTTTTGCACACGCGCGAGGAACTCGACCCGCTTGTCCGCATGGCCGTCGGGCATTACCAATTCGAGGCCATCCATCCGTTCAGCGACGGCAACGGGCGCACCGGTCGCGTCCTGAACATCCTTTTTCTCGTGCAAAGCGGGTTGCTCACCCTGCCCGTCCTTTACCTGAGCCGCCACATCATCGCCAGCAAGCGCGACTATTACCGGCTGCTGGTTGACATCACGCAAAACGGCGGCGCCGCCTGGGAGCCGTGGCTGCTCTACATGCTGGGAGCGGTCGAGAAAACCGCGCTCTGGACGACGCGCAAAATCGCGGAAATCCGCGCCCTCGCGGAGACGACCCGCGCCGCCATCCGCGCCCGGGCGCCGAAAATCTACACGCGCGAACTGGCGGATCTGTTGTTCGAGCAACCGTATTGCCGCATCGAAAACCTCATCAAAAGGGGCATCGCAAAACGAGAAACCGCCGCGCGCTACTTGCGCGAACTGGCCGGACTCGGCTTGCTGCGCGAGCAACCCGCCGGACGCGAACGGCTGTTCATCAACGAGCCGCTGATGCGTCTGCTGCGCGCGGAAGGGTGAGGCGGGGGCAGGCAGCCTGGCGGCGGTGGAGGCGTTCGGCGGGACGCCGAACGCGGCACGCGGGACGCGTGCGCTCCCCGGAGGGGCGGGGTGGGTGGTGGATGGCGCGGGCATGGCGGGGGCGCGGTTACTTCGCGGCGGCGGGGATGAAGCGCACGGCGTCGATGGCGACGTAGCCTTTCGCGCCGGCGTTGGAGATGGTCACGACGGCGTCCGTGGCGGTGGTGAACTCATACTCGCCCAGCGGAACGAAGGTGAAGGGGCCGGGTTTGCCTTTGTTTTGGTATTTGCGCTGGTTGACGGTGAGTTTCGTGTCGCCGGCGGCGTGGGTGATGGTGACGGGGACGTTGGTGGCGCGGTTGCCCGAGACGGGCCAGGCGACGGCGACGACGTAGCGCCCGGCGCGCGGGAGGCGGGCGGCGAAGCGGGCCGTGCAGGAGCCGTCGCCTTCGGCTTCGTCCACGAGGCCCACGCGCCGGCGGTATTCGATGTCGGTGCCGCGCGTGCGTTTCCAGCGGCCTTTGAGCTGCGCTTTTTCATAGTGCACCTCGATGCAGGCGGACGGGGGCTGCGCGGGGGCGGCGGAGGAGGCGGCGGCGGGGCTTGCGGGGTTTTGCAGGGCGCGATCTTGTGTCGCGCCGGGGTCGGGGGCATGGGCGCGGTTTGAGGCGCGGTTTGAGTCGCGGATTGAATCGCGGTTTGAGGCGCGGCCTGACGCGAGGTCAGGCTCTACGGCGGTGAGGGTGGCGGTGGCGGGCAGCGCGGTGTGTTTTCCGTCCTGCGCGATGAGCATGATCGTATAGGCGCCTTCGCGCGGGATGGTCCAGCGGACGCGTTTTTCGGCGGCTTGCACGGCGCCGGAGCCGTCGAAATTCCAGGAGTATCTGGTGATGGGGGCGCGGGCGACCTCT
Source organism: Opitutaceae bacterium (assembly GCA_031254955.1). Lineage (GTDB taxonomy): Bacteria > Verrucomicrobiota > Verrucomicrobiia > Opitutales > Opitutaceae > Termitidicoccus. The sequence goes on along the minus strand of JAIRTK010000109.1, from coordinate 4,857 downwards.
TCGATGGCTTCGAGTTCGACGGTCTGGCCGGGCGCGTGGGGCGGGGGCGTGAGGAGGCGGATGGAGACCACCGGGCGGTAGGGGGCGGCGAGCGGCACGCCGTTTTCGCGGAGCGCGGCTTGTAGTTTTTCTATGGATACGTCTTGCACGGCGATGGGGGAGGCGGCGGCGGGGGCGACGGCGGCGGCGGCGGGGGAGGTGGAGGCGGCGGCGGGGGCGACGGAAGCGGCTGGGGTGGGAGCGACGGGGGAGGTGGAGGAGGCGGCGATGGCGGCGGCGGGGGCTTTACGCTCCGAGGAGGCGGGTGGTTCAGGAGCGCGGACATTCTTGTCCGCGGCTTGGGCTGCGGTGTCGCGGGCAGGAATGCCCGCGCTCCTTTGGGTGGCGGCGACGGGGGCGCTATTTTGGGCGGCGGCGCGGGCGGGGTGGGACGCGTTTCTTTGGGCGGCGGAGACGCCGCGGCGGGCCAGGTGCGCGGCGGTGCCGCCGGCTTCGCCGAGCATCATGAAGACCGGCTCCATGCGCAGGCTGGAGTAGGCGACGTGGCTGGCGGAGATCGCGGCGACGACGAGCAGGTTTTTCACCCCGTGGGGCGTGATGCTGCGGTAGGGGATTTCGTAGGGGTCGGTGGACTGGTTGAAGTGGCCTTCCTCGACGCGTCCGGCGCCGGTCCAGAAGCGTTGCGAGGGGTGGCTGTCCATGTTGTAGCTGCCCATGCAGATGGCGTCGGGTTTGAAGCGGTCGTATTCGCAGTCGCGCTGGGTGAGGAAGTGGCGGCCCATCATGCGGCGGGCGACGCGGATGTAGAGTTGCGGGGTGACATGGCCGCTCTCGATGTATTCGTCGGAGGGCAGGCCCCAGCGGCGCGCGCTGGCTTTGAAGTCTTCGGGCAGGCGCGGGTCGTTTTGCAGCATCCACCAGAGGCTCAGCCAGTGGTCCTGCACGCGCCGCACGATGCGGGCGCGCGCCTCGTAGTCGGATTCCGGATACGCCATGTTGATGTCGAGCATGTCGGCTTTGTTCGGGTCGCATTTGCCGTTGATCATGCCCCAGCGCCGGTAGTCGTCGAAGAGGACGGTGAACTCCTTGATGCCGTGCTCAAGGACGACGCGGAGGTAGTGCTCGTGCGGCTCGGGGTCGTAGTGGCCGGGTTTGGGGATGGGGACGCGGATGTCGTCGCGGTTGGTGAGCGTGCCGCGGATGTTGTAGGACTGGAGGCGGTGGTCGCCTTTGCCCAGATACTCGGCGGGGCCTTTGGTGAGGCCGGCGAGGGGTTCGCCGTATTCGGCGCGCGCTTCGCGGCCCACGCGGTAGAGCACGCCGGAGGCGGCCATGAGGTCGCCTTCGTAGGTGCCGTCGATGAACACGGGCGCGGCGTAGGCGGCCAGCCCGCCGGTGCGGTAGTCGCGGGTGACGATTTTTTGTATCACGCCGCCGGATACATGGGACTTCACGAGCTGCTCGTGCGTGCGCACGGTCACGCCGGCGCCGGAGAGCATTTGCATGAAGACGATGCCGGCGACCTTGGGTTCGAAGATGAGCGCGGCGCCCGCGGCCTTCGCCTGCTCGGAGGTTTCCCCGTAGGCGGTCTTGTTGTAATCGCGCACGCGGTTGAAAAATTCCTCGGAAAGTCCGCCGATGGTTTCGCGTTTGCCGATGTCGGTTTTGGTGAGGCCGCCGGTCATCATGCCGCCGACGAGATAGCCGGGTTCGAGCAGGAGGACTTTCTCGCCCGCGCGGGCGGCGGCGACGGCGGCGGTGACGCCCGCCGAGGTCGCGCCGAACACGACGATGTCGTAGTCGCGGTTGACGGGTTGGGCGGGTGCTTGCTGGGCGGGCGCTTGCTGGGCGGGCGCGGGTTGGGCGGGTGCGGGTTGGCTGGGTGCGAGGGACGCGAGAAGGAGGGCGGAGAGCCAGGCGAGGAGGGGCTTTTTCATGGCGGTCTTCATAACTGATGGGTTGAGCGCGGTTCAGGAGCGGGTTGGGCGGGAGGTGGAGGTGTGCGTTTTGGGGGTGACTTTGGGGGTTGATGGCGGGATTTGATGATGAGGGGTGGGGTGGAGGGCGGGATGAAGTTTGGGATGAAGTTTGGGATGGGTCGGCATGGGTTGGGATGGGTTATGATGGGTTGCCTTGCGCTTTGTGATTTTCGACCGCTGTTTTGGCCGTTACTCCGATTCGGTCCGGGCGAGGGGCGTCCTGGGTTCCTCGCACAGCGGAAGCGACCGCTTTTTCACCAGCATGAGCCACCACGCGCGCGCGCTGGCGCCGACGATGAGCAGCACCAAAATCAGGAAGCCCGCCGTCACCGCCGTGTTCACGTATTGGTTGAGCAGGAGATGCCGCCACTGCGCAATCTGCTCAACCGTCGCGCCCGCACCCGAAACCGCACCCGCACCCGCGCCCGAAGCCGCGCCCGCGCCCGAAGCCGTGTCGATTTTTTCCGCCAGCCCGCGCGCCGCGCTCAGGAAGCCCAGTCGCGGGTCCGCCGCGAAAATTTTCTGCCAGCCCGCGCTCATCGTCACCGCCAGCAACCAGCCCAGCGGCAGCCACGCCACCCACGCGTAACGCGCCCGCCCCATCTTGATGAGCACCGTCGCCCCCAGCGACAGCGCGATCACCGCCAGCAACTGGTTGGCCACCCCGAAAATCGGCCACAACGAGTTGATGCCCCCGTGCGGGTCCACCACGCCTTGATACAAAAACCACCCCCACGCCGCCACGAACAGCACGCTCGCCGTCCAGCTCGCCGCGGTCGAGCGCGTGTCGCCCAGCGGTTTCCACACGCCGCCCAATAAATCCTGCACCAGAAAGCGCCCCACCCGCGTGCCCGCGTCGATCGTCGTCAATATAAACAACGCCTCGAACATGATCGCGAAGTGATACCACAACGCCATCGCCGTGGGGGTCTTCAGCACGCTCGAAAACATCCGCGCCATGCCCACCGCAAACGTCGGCGCTCCCCCCGTGCGCCCGATCATGGTCTTCTCCCCCACGTCGGAGGCGAGTTTTCCCATCTGCTCCTCGCTCACCGGAAAGCCCAGCTCCGTCACCCTCGCGGTCACTTCCGCGGGCGTCCCGGCCATGTTGATGGCAAAGTATTCGCCCGGCTGCATCGCGCACGCCGCGATCAACGCCATCACCCCCACCAGCATCTCCGTGATCATCGCCCCGTAGCCCACCACCCGGATGTCCTTTTCGCGGGCCAGCAACTTCGGCGTGGTTCCCGACGAAATCAACGCATGGAACCCCGACACCGCCGCGCACGCGATGGTGATGAAACAGAACGGAAAAACCTTCCCGGCGAACACCGGCCCGGTCCCGTCCACGAACTGCGTCAACGCGGGCATGTGCAAAGTCGGCGCCAGAAAAATGATCGCCACGCCCAGCAACGCCACCGCGCCGATCTTCATAAACGTGCTCAAATAGTCGCGCGGCGCCAGCAGCAGCCACACCGGCAGCACGCTGGCCAGCAACCCGTAGCCCATGATGCCCCAAGCCAGCGGCACCCCGCCCAACGTCAGCCAGCCCTCCAACGCCGTGCCCTGAATCCATTTTCCGGCCGCCACCGACAACAGCAGCATGACCACCCCGAAGGCGCTCACCAGCCCCACATGCACCCGGCCCGACTTCAACCCCACGCCCATAAGCATCGCGATGGGCACCGTCGCCAGAATCGTGAACAACCCCCACGGACTCTCCGCCAGCGCCCGCACCACCACCAACGCCAGCACCGCGATGATGATGACCAGAATCGCCACCGTGCCCAGCAACGCCACCGCGCCGGCGAAAGGCCCGACCTCCTCGCGCACCATCCGCCCGAGCGACTTGCCCCGCCGCCGGATCGAGCAAAACAACACCAGCGAATCGTGCACCGCCCCGCCCAAAGTCGCGCCGATCAAAATCCACAACAACCCCGGCAGGTAGCCGAACTGCGCCGCGAGCACCGGCCCGACCAGCGGCCCCGGCCCGGCGATGGCCGCGAAATGGTGCCCGAAGACCACCCAGCGATGCGTCTTCACAAAATCCCTCCCATCCTCGAAAGCCACCGCCGGCGTCGCCCGCGTCTCGTCGAGCGTGAGCACCTTCGCCATCAGCCAGGCCGAATGAAACCGGTAAGCCAGCGCGAAGACGCACACCGAGGCGATCACCACCCAGATGGCGTTCACCGGCTCGCCCCGCGCCAGCGCGATGATGGCCGCCGCGCCCCCCAGCAACGCCGCCACCACCCCCCACAATACCAGCGCCAACGGCCTCAACCGTGGACGAATTTTTTCTCGCTCTGTCAATGCGGGCGTGTTCATGGGGAAAAGCTTTTTCGGACTAACCTATATCAAAATATGCTTGTCAACAGAAAATTTCACCCCCCGGCACACCAGAGCGCAACTCAAAGTTGCGCCCACCGCCTCTTTCTTCTTCCCGCTTTATCCTTCTCTTTCCTCTTTATCTTTAAACCTGTTCACCAACTCCATCTTCGCGGTTGGCAAAGCCGGCACCAACGCCCGCAACAAAAGCGCGCGGCTTTTTGTTCACCAACTTCATCTTCGCGGTTGGCGAAGCCGGTAGGGAGGCCTCTCCGAGGCCTCCGCCGGACGGAAAGAGCGGCTTGACCTTCCATAAAGAAATCGAGGCATGACCGCAGCCCCCATATCCTACCCCTTTGCAGACGCCTCGCCCTACCCTTACCGGCTTCCTTAGTGTGATTTCCATTCGCAAAGGGTATAACACCCTTTCCCAGTGAACAGTACCCTTTAGAACCAGAGCCATGTAGGGGCTTCGCTTGCGAAGCCCGTTACTGGAGCACGGCCTTTACTGGTGCACGGATATCAAGCCGGGCGTCGCAAGTGACGCCCCTAC
>JAIRTK010000086.1 GCA_031254955.1 Opitutaceae bacterium | reverse complement strand
CCTCCCCCTCCCCCTTCCTCCCCTCCCGCCCCCCTGCCTCTCCGCCTCCCCTCCCCCGCTCTTTTTTTCGCCGGGGGAGGCTGTTCCCTTGGCTTGCCTACGGAGGACGGGCGGGTTTGGCTGCGACGTTTCGCTTCATGATCTCAGTGCTTGATGGACAGCCGGGCGGTCCCGGCAAAAAGAAATCCGGAGAAAAGGTGTTCTCGCTGCTCGCCACGATGCGCGATTGCCAGCCGCCGATCTGGCGCCGCCTGCTCGTGCGCGAATCCATGTGGCTGGGCCATCTGCACGACGCGCTCCAGGTGGCGCTCGACTGGTATGATTACCAGACGCACTGTTTTACCATCGACGACATGCGCCTCGGCAATCCGGCGCGGAGCGGGGAGCAGACGATCGACGACGACCGCGACACCACGCTCGCCGATCTCGACCTCGGCGCGCGCGGCCCGTTTCTCTACGAATACTTTTTCGGCGAAGGCTGGCGCGTGGACATCAAGGTCGAAAAGACGCTCGCGCTGGAGAAAAACGTCACCTATCCGGCCTGCATCGCCGGCGAACGCGCCGGGCCGCCCGAGGACTGCGGCGGCGTGGAGGCGTATCACGACATGCTCGCCTGCATCAAGGAGCCGCACACCGACATCGGACGCGAGTGGCTCGAATGGCTCGGCCCGGACTACGATTCCGAGCGTTGCGACCTCGCCAGAATCAACGAGACGCTGAAATCGCTGCGAAAATAAAAGCCATCCGGCGGCGCGCCGGTGTTTGTCTTCCTTGGGCTTCTTGCGATTGACGGTTCAGATGCCACGGGCGCGGCGCCCCGCCCGTGAGAGTGGAAGCGGCTTCCAGCCGCTTCGACGGCGAAGCCGCCGGATCGAGTGACACGGGCGCCCCGCCCGCCGGATTTGAAGGCTCGGCGGCGCTCCGCGCCGTCCATGGCCGGGACACCCCTGCCACACGATCCAGTTCGCCCCGACTCGCGGCTTTCGTGTCCCATGTCGGAACGGCTCCGGGCGCGGCGCGCGCGGGTTTGTCCTCCTCGCGAGTGCCTTTCAAACCAAGGCCGCCCCCTCGTTCTTCTTTCCTCGTTCTCGTTCTCGTTCCTCGTTCTCTTTCTTCTTTCTCGTTCATCGTTCTCTTTCTCCTCCGGGCGATGCCGCTGAGGGATAATGATAAAGAGAAAGAGAAAGAAAACGAGAACGAGAACGAGCAAGAAGAACGAGCCAAGACGCATGGTCTCACTTTGAAGCGTCCTCCATCTCCAACCACCCCATCCCACCGCCCACCTCACCTCACCCCAACCCCCTTCACGCCAGCTCCAGACCCGGCTCGATGCGTAGTTGTGCAACGGATACCTCTTGCGCGGCGGGGTCGGCCCAGGCGGCGAAGGCGATCATGCCGGCGTTGTCGCCGGTGTGCCCCGGCTCGGCCATGAGCAGCGGCAGGCGGCGGCGGCGCGCCAAGGAGGCGAGCGCGTCGCGAAGCGCGCGGTTGTTGGCCACACCGCCCGACAGGCCCATGCTCGCGTAGCCGCCGTCCCGCGCGAGCGCGAGTCCGGCCTTGCGCGTGAGCGCGTCGATCACGGCCTGCTGGTAGCTCGCGCACAAGTCGGGCATCCGCGCCGTGATTTCCTCCGGCGTCATTTTTTCGAGCAGGTAACGCAGGCTGGTCTTGAGTCCCGAGAAACTGAAGTCGAGAGCGCTGCGCGGCCCGATGCCGCGCGGAAAATCGAACGCGGCGGACGCGCCCGCCGCCGCGAGTTTTTCGATGAGCGGTCCGCCGGGATAGCCGAGGCCAAGCAGTTTCGCGCCCTTGTCGAGCGCCTCGCCAGCCGCGTCGTCGCGCGTCGAGGAAAGCACGGTGATGCGGCGCCCGCGGTCGAGCCGGAAGAGCAGGGTGTTGCCGCCCGAGACGATCAGCCCGAGATGCGGCAGCAGCGCGGCGAGTTTCCCGTTGAAGGCGTCGGGCGCCTCCGCGTGGAGCGTGATGAAGGGGGAAAACGCATGCCCGCGCAGATGGTTCACGCCCGTCAGCGGCACGCGAAGCGAGAGCGCCAGCGCCTTGGCCGCCGCCGTGCCGATGGCGAGGCAGCCCGCCAGCCCCGGCCCGTGCGTCACGGCGATGCGCCGCACGCCCCGAAAGCCCGGCCCGACGGCCTCACGCGCGCGCTCCAGCAACGGCGCGAGGGTGCGCAGGTGCTCGCGCGTGGCGAGGTCGGGCACCACGCCGCCGTAACGTCCGTGCAGCGCGATCTGGCTGTGCACCCACTCATGCGCCAGCCCGCGCGCCGGGTCGAACAACGCCACGGCGGTCTCATCGCAGGAGGTTTCGAGGGCGAGTATCATTTTGTTTCAACCGCGAAGGGCGCGAAGGATGCGAAGAGGCCGTGAGGCGAGGCCATGTTGTTTGTCATCATATCTTCCAATAAGTATATAAAAGGGCGTTTTGAAAAATTCAAATAATCCGGTTTTTAACCGTGAAAGGACGCAAAAGAGCGCGAAATATCAAATCGGAAAAAGACGGATGATTCGTTTAATAAAAAATATCTGTTGGGAATTTGGCGATCTTTCGCGATTTGTCAGACTGTCGCTTCGCTCGGTGCGCGGTTGGTTTGTTTTTGAATTTTTCAAAGCGTCCAAATGGCTTCAAAAATTCTTTTTGTGGCTCCTGCGTCTTCTGGAGACCGTTGAAATTCGTCCGATGCTTCGCGCTCTTCGCGTCCTTCGCGGTTAGTATAATTTTGCCGGTTCTATTTTGCCCTCGCGACGCCTTCGTCGAAGACCAGCACGCCGCGCAGCACCTCGACCGCGGCCCGCAACTGGCGGTCGGGCATCAATTCGACGCCGAAGCGTTCCTTGAACGCCGCCGCGCCCTTGATGTCGGGGCGGGCGAGTTGCAGCCCCACGCTGCCGTCCTCCTCGTCGCTCAACACGACTTCGACCTGCGGCTCCACGCCGCGCTCGTGGAGGGTCGCGCCGCCGGGCGTGTAATACCGCGCCGTCGTCAGCCGCACCGCCTCGCCCGCGCGCAGCTCGAAGATGGACTGCACCGAGCCTTTGCCAAACGAACGTTCCCCGACGACGACCGCGCGCCCCGTGTCCTTCAACGCGCCGGCCACGATCTCGGCGGCGCTGGCGCTGCCGGCGTTGATGAGCACGGCGAGCGGAAGTCGCAGCGGCGGGGCGGATGACCCGGCGCGGTATTCCTTGCGGTCGCCCGCGCGGCGCCCCTGCGTGTAAACGATAAGCCCGCCCTTTTCAAAAAACGGCTCCGCCACTTCCACCGCCGCGTCGAGCAGGCCGCCGGGATTGTTGCGCAGGTCGATGACGAGGGCGCGCGCGTTTAGCCCGAGCAATTTCTGGAGCGCGCCGGAAAACTCCGCGCCGGTGCGCTCCGTGAACTGCGTGATGTGCAGATAGCCCACGCCGCCCGAGTCCGGCAGCACGCGCGCCTCGCGCACGCTTTCGCTGCGGATGACCTCGCGCGTGAGGGCGACCTCGTATTCGCGCTGCTCGTCGGGGCGCAGCAGGCCGAGGCGCACCCGTGACTTCGGTTTCCCGCGCAGCCGCGTCACCACGTCCTCCATCGTCGGGCGTTCGAGCCGGTCCCCGTCGATGCTGACAATCTCGTCGCCGCGACGGATGCCCGCGCGCTCGCCCGGCGCGCCCGCCATCGGCGCGATGATATAGACGCGCCCCTTGCGCATCTCCACCTGCACGCCGATGCCGCCGAACTCGCTGCTTATGTCCTCCTCCAGCAGCTTGAATTCGCGCGCCTCCATGAATTCCGAATGCGGGTCAAGCGACTCCACCAGCCCGTGCAACGCCGCCCGGCCAAGCTCGCCGAAGCCCGCGCGGTCGGCGTCCACGTAGTGTTCGTTGATGAGCCGCATCACGTCGCGCACATAGGCCGATGAGCTGTTAAGCCCGTTGTCCGGGAACAAGCCCCAAGTCCGGGCCAGCCGCACCGCGCTGTCCGCGACCAACAGGCCCAGCACCGCGCCGCACGCGATGGTCAGAATACGTTTCAAGGTGGAACTCATGCACAAAAGGAACGGCCACTGTGCGCATCGCGCGGCTTTTGTAAATGGCTTCGTCACGGCGCGCCCCCGCTTTTTACTCGTTCTTGTTTTTATTCATTCTCTTGCTCGTTCTCGTTCTCTCTTGGTTTTCCGAAATGCTTCGAGAACGAAAACGAGAACAAAAACGAGAACGGGCAAAAAAACGCATAGAGCCTTTCCGATTTATGATGCCGCCAACGCAAGAGGACTTGGCGCGGAAGCGCCGGTAGGGAGGCCTCTCCGAGGCCTCCGCGAGAACGCTCCGCTTTCCCCCATGCCGTCCCGATTTCCCCATGAAAGGCAAACCGCCCTCTCGCCCGCCGGAGGCCTCGGAGAGGCCTC
>JAIRTK010000535.1 GCA_031254955.1 Opitutaceae bacterium | reverse complement strand
ACCCATCCGTCCTCCGCCCATCCGCCCTCCGCTCCCCACATTCCGCAATCCGCATTCCGCAATCCGCATTCCACCGATCCGCATTGGTGGCAGAGCATTGACTGCGTGGACTACATCGCCGGACGCATCGGCGAGGAACTCGCCCGCTTGCGCCCCGAATCCGCCGCCACCTTCGCCCGCAACACCCGCGCCTGCCGGCAACGCCTCTCCGCGCTCAAGACCTGGGCCGCCGCCGAAGTCTCCCGCATCCCGCCCGGACGCCGCCACCTCGTCACCTCGCACGACGCCTTCGGCTACCTCGCCCGCGATTACGGCTTCGAAATCCACCCCCTCGCCGGCCTCTCCACCGACAGCGAACCCGACGCCCGCCGCCTCGCCGTGTTGATCAAACTCATACGCGACAAAAAAATCCCCGCCGTCTTTGCCGAAAACAACGCCAACCCCCGCGTCATCGCGAACCTCGTCTCCGAGACCGGCGCGCGCGCCGGCGGCACGCTCTACGCCGACGGCCCCGGCCCGGAGGACAGCGCCGCCGCCACCTACGAAACCATGTATCGCCACAACATCCGCACCCTCGTCGAAGCCCTTGCCCCCCGGTAGCCGTTCCTTGCCCCTTCAATCTTCCTCTTTCCTCTTTATCTTAATTCCTCGCTATTTTGAATGGATTTCACATCGCGCAACCACGAAGCGACGGCAGCGATTGACATTTTCAACTCCGGAGGGGCGGCAGCTTTGCTGTCCCATCGAAAATAGCGACGAACCCCAAAAAACAACAATACTCCCCTATCCCCTTTGACTCCCTCGCTCGCCCCGGCTCCCACGCGCGCATCTCCCGCCGGTGAAAACGAAGACGCCGTCCCGGCCTTCAGCTTTTGCCCCTCGTTTTTTTCCGCGTCGCCGGCTTCCCGTGCGTGATGGCCCACCCGAGCATGACGGACTTCATGAACTCATCCCACCCGGCGCCGTTTTCCTTCTTCATGCGCGCCACCCATGCCTCCACGCTTTCCGCCGGCCCGAAACCGGACAAGAGCAAATCCCACGGGCAGCCCAGCGCGGCCTGAATCCGCAGCAACGTCGTGAGCAGCAGGTTGGTCTCGCCCGCCTCGATTTTCTGAATCATGCGCGGATGCACGTCCACCTGCTCCGCCAGCGCCTCCTGTGTAAGCCCGCGCCGCCACCGTTCGCGGCGGACGTTCGCTCCGAATTTTGAAAGGATTCTGGTTTGTGGTTCCTTTGGCATCTGCGGCGGGGCCACAAGGCTAACGAAAAAAAGGTTTGCATAAGACGTAATGACATTATGCATTTTTTGCAAAATACGCCCTATTGTGGCGTATTCAAAACCACACCAATGAACACCCACGCATTAAAAACAACTCTGACAACCATCGGCCTGCTTGCCGCAGGCGCGATTTTGCCCGCGCAAACCGAAGGGGACTCCTTCGCGTTGCCCAAGCCTAATGGTGCAAACCTCTATCTCGAAGCCGGCGGCGTGTTTGCCGCTGCCAGCATGCCGCTCGATCTCAAAATTCCCGATCTCCCTGTCACTCTCGGCATCAACAGCGACGCCAATTTCACAGGTGCCAGGCTGGCTTTTGGCTTCCGCGTCAACAAACAGCACAAAGTCCAGTTTGAATTCGCGCGACTCTCCGGCAGCGATGACGGCCTCTCCATAAACAATGGCGAGGAGTCTTTCAAAACGGACACGGACTATACCGCCATGCCCTTCACCTTGTCCTACAATTATTGCATCCCCCTTGGGCAGACCGGACGTTGGGAACTCCGCCTTGGCCCCTCGCTAGGCTTTTATAATATGAAAGCCAGCCAGACACTCACCGCCAGTTATGACGGAGAGTCCGAGTCAATCAGTCTGAGTGACACCGACAGCACGTTTGTTTATGGTGCCGGCATTGGCCTTACTTATCATTTTTCCAAGCAATTCCATGTGGATTTTGAATACCGCCATCTTCACATGGGGAAAGTGGAATACGATTTCAAAAAGACATTTTATGACGGCGGGGACGAAATAAACTTCGGCTACAAAGTGGAGGTTGACGACATGAACAGCCATTCGTTCGCGCTGTCCTTCGGTTGGAAATTCTAATCCGACCAACACCGCCCGTTTTACGCCACCCAAGCCCCCGGCGCCACGCCGCGGGCTTTTGCGGTGCGGGTTCCGAGCGCAGAAAAGGTTTTAGGGCGGGACGGTCTCGCCGGGACCGTCCCGCCCTAAAACCGGCCTTCGCGTAACATCAGATTGCGAGGTGTATGGTGAAAGTGCTGTCACCCAGCCGGCCTCTTTCCTCTTTCTCTTCCTCTTTCCTCCCATATCTCCCATAGCCCCCATCCCTCCCATCCCTTGCCCGCACCTGCCAAAAAAAGAAAAAAAAGAAAGGCAGGTTGACACCACTTTGAGTTGCCCCACCACCACCCACGTCGTTTCACGCCCCAACCGCGCCGTTGACTCCCCCCGCCCGCCACGGAAAACTCGCCGCCCTATGGACTCAAGCTGGCTTCATCCACGCGACCAACTCGTCGGGACCATGCGCCGCATTTACCGCTTGCGCATGACCACCACCTCCGGCGGCAACCTCTCCATCCGCGACCCAGGCGGCGACATCTGGATCACCCCCGCCGGCGTGGACAAAGGCCGCCTCCGCCCCGCCGACATCGTCTGCGCGCACCCCGACGGCACCCGCACCGGCCTGCACCGCCCCTCCTCCGAATTCCCCTTCCACCGCGAAATCTACCGCCGCCGCCCCGACCTCGGCGCCATCGTCCACGCGCACCCCGGCGCGCTCGTCGCCTTCAGCATCTGCCGCCGGCTGCCCGACACGCGCGTGCAGTCGCTCGCGCACACCCTCTGCGGAAAAATCGCCTGCGCGCCCTACGCCTGCCCCGGCAGCGAACAACTCGGGCAAAACATCGCCGCCACCTTCGCCACCGGCGCCGATTGCGTGCTGCTCGAAAACCACGGCGTCGTCATCGGTGGCCGCGACCTGCAAGAAGCCTTCCAACGCTTCGAGACCCTGGAATTTGTCGCGCAAACCCTCGCCAAAGCCGCCGCCCTCGGGACAATCCACCCGCTCCCCGACGACCAACTCGCCGAACGCCCCCTCCCCTCCCCCGCCCCGCTCCCCGACGCCGCGCCCTCGAACCGCGAAAAAGAACTCCGCGCGCAACTCTGCGCCTTCGTGCACCGCTCCTACGAACAACGCCTCCTCATCAGCACCGTCGGCGCATTTTCCGCCCGCCTCGACGACACCCGCCTTGATGACACCCGCCTCGACGAACCCCGCTTCGTCATCACGCCGCGCCGCCGCGACCGCCTCGAACTCGAACCCGCCGGCCTCGTCCGCGCCACGCTCGACGCCTGCGAACTCGGCAAACACCCCAGCCGCAACGCCCTCCTGCACGCCCACATTTACCGCCAAAACCCCGGCATCGGCGCCATCATCAACGCCCAGCCCCTGCACGCCTGCGCCTACTCGATGACGCGCACGCCGCTCGTCACCCGCACCATCCCCGAAAGCTACATCGTGCTCAACGACGTGCCCATGCTCCCCTACCACTGCGCCGTGGCCGACGCCGCCCGCCTCGCCGCCGAAGTCTCGCTCGCGAAACGCCCCGTGCTCCTCGTCGAAAACGAAGGCGCGCTCGTCGTCGGCAAAAACATACTCGACGCCTACGACCGCCTCGAAGTCCTCGAAGCCACCTGCGAGGCGCTCTTTATCAGCCGCCCCCTCGGCCCGCTCGTCCCCATGCCGCCCGACGCCATCGCCGAGCTAAACCGCGTCTTCAATGTCGCGTAAAAGAGCCTCCGCCTCCCCGCCCGGCGCCCCCCCCTTTGAACGCAGTCATCCGAACGCAGTCCAAAGCGCAGGCGGGATTTGCTCGGGGCGGGAACGGGCATCGTGGCCGTGGGCGGCGAGAGAGCCGAGCCAGGCGCGGCCATGATCGGGCAAACGGTCGCGCAGAAGCGCGCCGAGTTGCTTGCGGCGCTGCCGAAAACAGGCGCGGATAAAGGCCTTCGCCATCGGGGAAAACACAAAAGGCGCTGGCTTGCGCACGAGGTGAAGCAGGCAGGACTCGACTTCGGGACGCGGATGGAAGCAGGCGGCGGCAACCTTGTGGCCGGGGGCCAGATCGTAGGCATTTTGCAAAAAAATCGAGATGGCGCTGTAATGTTTCGACCCGGACGCGGCGGCATAGCGTCGGGCGGCTTCCTGTTGCAACATGAGCACCATGCGCGCGGGCAACGGACCGCCGAGAAGCGCGTCCATCCACGGAGTCGAAATGGCGTAAGGAAGATTGGCGACGACCTTGAAGACGCGCAGCGGCGAAGAAGCCGTCGCGCGCAAGTTAATCCGGGAATCTGGTTCCAATCCAAAAGCAGCCAATCCGGGCGCGGCCACGCCAGACGTAGCCACGCCAGACACAGCCAAGCCGGGCACAGCCAAGCCAAACGACTCACTGGACACTGGACACTGGGCACCGGGCGCCACGCCAACCGCTTCCCCTGCCACTTGACCCTTGCCCCGTATCACCTCCCCGCCCGCTTCCCTCGTCACCACGCCAACCGCTTCCCCTGTCATCTCCCCAGCCGCTTCCCTTGTCACTTTGCCGTCCGCCCCTGTCATCGCCCCGTCCGACAACCCGGCGAGCGGATGTTCGACGGCATCGCCTTCGAGCAAATGCAAAGTTTCGGGAAACTCGCGGACGAGCGTGGCGGCGAGGTGGGCATGGAGCGCGCGGTCTTTTTCCACGGCCCACACGGTCGCGCCGGCGCGGAGCAAGGCGGAAGTCAACGTGCCCAAGCCGGGGCCGATTTCGACCACGATGTCGCCGGCGGCGACGCGGGCGAGATCGAGGGATTTGCGAACGATATTGCCATCGACCAGAAAATTTTGCCCGAGAGTGCGTTTCGGTCGATGTCCGAGTTTCGCGAGCAACGCGCGCGTGGCTGAAGGCGAGAGCGGCATGAAAAAAGACTGAGGCCGAACGGATTTCCCGCCACTGAAAAAACAAATAAATTTTTCTCAATTGTCCTTACCGCCCCTCAAACCATAGCCATCTTATCCCCATTCCCAGTGAACAGGCCCCTTTAGAAGCAGAGCCATGTAGGGGCTTCGCTTGCGAAGCCCGTTGCTGGTTCACGTCCGTTGCTGGTGCACGGCCGTTGCTGAAGCACGGTTATCAAGCCGGGCGTCGCAAGCGACGCCCCTACAAAAGAGTGATTTTCATTGGGAAATGGTATTAGCCTCCGACTTGCACGACGGGATCACACGCCACTGGAATTTCCGAAAATCACATAACCCATTAAAAATGATATTGATACTAATAATCCAAGATTATATAAAACTCCTAAACTTAATAGCCGCCCTATAAAAAACTCCACCCTGCACGATAAAACATGAAGAGGAAGAAGGCGGCCGGATGGAGAGCAGAGAGGAGAGAATCCTGTCCAGAGAGAGAAAGTCGGCCCGCCAGAAGACGCGGATGAAGTCCTCCAAGCCGCAACGAAACAGGCTTTGCGCGCGATGGCCGTTCTTTTGGTCTGAGGCTGCGCTCCGGGCCTGCCTGTGCCGGCCGTTGACGTAGGCAGGACGAAGGCCACCGCCAGCACCGCGCAGAGCCGCTCCAGTCCGAGGCCGGCGCGCAAAGGGATAGCCTCAAAATTCAGTCCCCGGCTTTTGAACTGGGCGAAAAACGATTCGATACCCCGGCGCAGCCGATACACTTCCAGCGCCTGCCCCCACGAAAACGGTTGCTGATGACCAGCAGGCGTCCGGTGCGCTGCGCAGTCATGGCCTTGGCGGCAAAATGCATCCGCTGCCCGCACACCGTGAAACGCTCGCGTCGGTGGCGCCGCCCCCGCCCCCGCCGGCCCCGCCAGTCGGCCTGATGCGG
>JAIRTK010000476.1 GCA_031254955.1 Opitutaceae bacterium | reverse complement strand
GCCCCCCCCCCCCCGCCGCCCCCCCCCCCCACCAGAGCCCGCAGCCCCCGCACGAGCCCGCGAAAGTCGGCACCCCCGGGGGGGGCGAGGCTGTAGTGAAGTTGTTGATATGCGTGGATGTTGCCGAGGAGGGTGGCGAGGGCTTTGTCGTAGGAGTCGCGGCGGGCGGCTTGTTTTTCCCGCACGAGCCGGCCTTGGGCGGCGAGGGCGTCGAGGCGCGGGGTTAGTTGGTCGAACGAGAAGCGTTTGCCGCCGGCTCCGTCGGCGGCGCGGAGTTGGAGCAGGGCGAGGAGGTGGGGGTGGGTGATTTCGAAAACCGGGTGGCGGGCGGCTTCTTCGGGGCGGAAGGCGGCGTCGAGGAGCCATTCGGAGGGGGTGAGGCGGCGTCCGTCGCGGGTCTTGACGTTCTGGCGGCCTTGGATGCGGAGGAGCGTGGTGCGGGCCACGGTGTCCAGTGGTTTGATGCGTCCGTCGGCGAGGACGGGCAGGCGGGCGAAGCTTTCGGTGTCGAAGGGGGTTTTGTTTTTGGCGGGGCGGATGGCGGCGGCGAGGGCGGCGAGGGCGAGGAGGAGGAGGGCGAGGGGGAGGTGGTTTGCGGAGCGGGGTATGCGGAGCGCGGTTTGGGGGCAGGCGGGTTGCGTGGGGGCGCGGGCATTCTTGTCCGGGGCGGTCGTTGGTTTGCTTGGGCCGGTGGTTTCGGCGGCGGCGGGGGTTGGGATGCCGGCGGTGGTGGCGGTGGCGTCTTGTCTGTGTTTCAGGAACCGGGTGAAGTTGATGCCGAACTGGAGGAGGAGGCCGAGGCCCATCATGGCGCTGGCGATGTAGGGGAGGAGCCAGCCGGGGTTGCGGACGACTTGGAGGATGCTGGTGCGGTCGTCGTTGGCGAAACCGGCTTGGTAGTAGGCTAGCCCGTCGTAGCGGAGCGGGTTGTTCATGGAGATCAGGGCTTCGCGGTCGGTCGCGGCGTCGGGCGTGTCGTCGAAGTGGAGGCGCACGCGGCTGGAGAAGTTTTTCGGGATGTCGGTGCCGGGGTGGCGGTCGTGGCGGAATTCGAGGAGCGTGATGGAGTAGGGTTGGTAGGCGCGCTGGGGGCGGAGGGCGAGGCGCCAGGCGCGTCCGTCGTGTTCGAGGGTTTGCGGGCCGAGTTGATCGAGGGCGGGCGAGACGAGCCAGGTGCCGAGCGTGCCGGAGGGCGCGACCAGTTCCACGATGGCGGCGGGGATGTTGGTTTCGCCGGGGGCGCGGGTCTCGGCGAGCGGGAAGAGGGCGAGGCGTTCGCCGAGTCCGCGGGTGGCGGGCGGCGGGGGCGCGTTGGGGACGCGTTCGCGGAAGTCCAGCGCGATGTTGGGGTAGTAGGCGCGGGTGATGACGCGGAAGGGCAGGGCGTCGGGCGCGGCGGCGTCGGCGTGGGCGGCGGCGGCGTGGTGGCGGGCGGTGTCGTGGTGAGCGGCGGCGTGGCGGCGGTGGTGGGTGGCGGCGTGGCGGGCGAGGAATTTTTCTGAAAAGACGGTGGCGCGGGCGTGGTCGGGCGCGGTGGCGTCGATGATGGCGAGTTCGTGGCGGCGGACGTGCTCGGAGTAGTTCTTGGTTTGGCCGACATCGAGGCGGAGCTGGTAATCCTCCTGCATGAGGCCGGTGAAAAACTCGCCGGCGAGGAGCAGGAGCAGGCCGGAATGGGCGAGGAGGAGGCCGGATTTTTTCCAGGAGAAGCGGAAGCGGCGCGCGTGCGCGGCGAGGAGGTTGAGGAAGAGAAGTCCGCCGATGCAGTAGCCGCCGGGAAAGACGGGCAGCGGGACGCCCTTGACGAAGTGGATGACGATGAGGGAGTGAAACCACTTTTGCTGCACGCCCCAGACGCCGAGGTGCACTTGGTCGAGCGTGGCGAAAAACACCAGCGCGATGGAAAGCGCGAGCAGCCAGACGGTGAGGCGGAGCGAGACAAAAAAATCGACGAAGGAGTGCCAGAGGGCGCGCATGGAGGTTTTGGGAGTTCAGTGCCGGCCGTCGCGGGAATCGACGGTCTGGAGAAACGCGAGAAAATCAATCCGAAAAGGCCGGGCGGCGCCGCATTTCACCAGGGCATATGTGTCGGCGCGAGGTTTGGCCCGCTCTCGTTCTCGTTCTTCGTTCTCTTTCTCTCGTTCTCATTTTCGTTATCGGTCTCTTTCCCATTCTCTTTCTTCTTTCCTCTTTATCTTTCTTCTTTCTCTTCCGGGCGATGCCGCTGTGTGTGTGGTGGCGTGTGTGAGGGGTGCAGCGTGTGGGGTGCAGCGTGTGTGGGGCGGCGTATGTGTGGAGGGCTGCGTGTGGGGGGATGGGAAGAGAGACGGGGGATAGAGAGAAAGATAAAGATAAAGAGGAAAGAAGAAAGAGAACGGGAAAGAGACCGCTAACGATAAAGAAAAAGAGACCGATAACGAAAATGAGAACGAGAGAACGAGAACGAGAACGAAGAACGAAGAACGAGAATGGGGAAAGGAACGAGAATGGGAAACGGAGAACGAGCCTGGATGCAGCGCCTCACTTTGGATTGCACTCGCTGGGTCGCGGGTATGAGAAATCGATCTCGCGGCCCGCGAAAAATCGTTTCTAGTGTGTTCGTTTCACCCGATGCATGCCCCCGGCCCCCATTCCCCGCCAATCGCGCTTGCGACTGGAAATGACGGTTCACCGCCGTCGAGAGTCCGCGTTTTACGGCGGGAGAGGCCGGTGCGGTCGATCGAGTGGTGGATGCGGGCGCTGGCGTGGCCGGCGGGCGTGCTCGTGCGGTTGTGGAGCGCGACTTTGCGCATCGAGTTGACCGAGGAGACGCGCCGGGTGCTCATCTACCGGGAGCGCCCGGTGACGTTTGCGCTTTGGCACAACCGCACGTTCATGCTCACGCAGCTCTTCGAGCGGTATCGCGCCGGGCGTCCGCTTTGCGCGCTGACCAGCACGAGCAAGGACGGCGCCCTGATGGGCGCGCTGCTCGGGTTGCTGGGGTTGCGGGTGATCCGGGGTTCAAGCTCGAACAACGGGCGCGATGCCGCGCAGAAACTCATCGCGGCGCTGCGCGCGGGGCACGACGTGGGGCTGACGCCGGACGGCCCCAAGGGGCCGCTCTACGAAGTGAAGCCGGGCACGGTCATCGTGGCGAAGAACGGCCGCAGCGCCATCGTGGCGATCGGCGTGGTCTATGAGACGGCATGGCGGCTGGGTACCTGGGACCGCTTCCCTCTGCCGCGTCCGTTTTCCCGAGTGAGGCTTTATGGCCGCCTGCTGGACATGGTGGAAAAAGACCGCGCCGCGGCGGTGGCGGAGGAACTGGAGCAAACGCTGCGCGAGCTTAATCCGATGGAGACTGGGCGGGGCGGCGGAATTTGATTTCCGATTCTCGACGGGCGTTGCCGCGCCGCAGGCATGTCGGGGCATCCGTGCCAGCAATCAAAACCGGGGGCGATTCAAAGTCGTGTCGCCCAAGGACGCTTGCGCAGGAGCGGCAACGGGACGCCGCCGCGCCTGCGCAAGCGTCCTTCCTCGTCCCTTTTGATTCTGGCTCCACTTTGAATCGCGCCCAATCCAAATTACCCTTGCGGGCGCCTTGGGCCGGGGCACTCTCGCGACTTGCGATGGCAAACAGCTTTGGGAAACTTTTCACGCTCTCGACTTGGGGCGAGAGCCACGGGGCCGGGATCGGCGTGGTGGTGGACGGTTGTCCGCCCTTGCTGCCCGTCACGGCGGAG
>JAIRTK010000454.1 GCA_031254955.1 Opitutaceae bacterium | reverse complement strand
GCGTTCCATGTCTTGCGCTGGTCTTCAGGCTCCGGTTGTATCCCCGGCTCATCTCGCATGGACGCAACCGCCTCCCATTCCATCCAGAATCCCGACGCGGCGGCGCGCAAGGAACGCGTCGCCCGCTGGTCCGTGCTGGCCAGCGCCGCGCTCGCCGCCGGCAAACTCGTCGCGGGGCTGCTCTCCGGCTCGCTCGCGCTGTTCTCCGAGGCGGCGCATGCGCTGGTGGACACCCTCGCGACTCTCGTGACTTGGGCGGCGGTGCGCGCCTCCGGCAAGCCCGCCGACGCCGGGCATCACTACGGACACGGCAAATTCGAGAGCGTCGCCGCGCTGGTCGAGACCGGCATCCTCGTGGCGCTCGCGCTCGGCGTGGCCGCGCAGGCCGTGCGCCAGTTTCTCGCCGGCGGCAACCCCATCGCAGGCTCGCCGCTGGTGTTTGGCGTGCTGGGCGTCTCCATCCTCGTGGATATGAACCGCATTCGCGTGCTGCGCAAAGTCGCCCGCGAGACGGGCAGCCACGCGCTCGCGGCCGACGCGCTGCACTTCGCCTCCGACCTCGCCGGCTCGTTCACCGTGCTGCTCGGCTTCGGCGCCGCCGCGCTCGGGTTTCGTTATGGCGACACGCTCGCGGCGATTCTCGTGGCGGGCTGCATCGCGACGGCGGGCTGCCGCCTCGGGAAACGCGCGCTCTCGACCCTGCTCGACGCCGCGCCGCCGGGCCGCTCCGGGCAAATGCGCGCGCTCATCGCGGGCGTGCCCGGCGTGGCCGGCATCCACGACTTGCGGCTGCGCCCCGGCGGCAACGAAATCTTCGGCGAACTCGCCATTGATGTGGCGCGCACCCTCCCGCTCGACCGCGTGGACGCCATCAAGACGCGCGTCCGCGAAACCATCCGCGCCGCGTTTCCCGACACCGTGCTCACCGTGAGCACCCGCCCGCGCGCGCTGGAGACGGAAACGGTGCGCGAGCGCGTCATGCTCATCGCGCAAAAACGCCAGGTGCCCGTGCACCATGTCACGGTGCAGGAACTCGACGGGCGCCTGTCGGTGAGCCTCGACCTCGAAGTGGACGGGCTTATGCGGCTCGGCGACGCGCACCGGGTCGCCTCGTCCATCGAGGCGGCCATCCGCGACGAGTTTGGCCCGGCCAGCGAGGTCGAGACGCACATCGAGCCGCTCGAAGCCGCCCATCTCCCCGGCCAGGACGCGCCGGACGAGTTCACCGGGCGCGTCGCCGCCACGCTCGCCGCGCTTGCCGCCGGCACCGACCTCATTGGCGACATCCACAACGTCCGCGTGCGGCGCACGCCCGCCGGGCTTGTGGTCAATTATCATTGCCGGGTTGATGACCGGCAGACGGTCGCCGCCGTGCATGATCGCGTGGATGCCATCGAGCACGCCATCCGCGTGGAGCACCCAGGGATCGTCCGCGTGACCGGGCACACCGACTTGCGCAAAAACAAACCGCCGGCCAACGGTGTCTGAGGCCGTTTTTTTTGGGGGGGGCGTCGGCCTTTTTGATGAAGAAGCAATGCGTCCGGAGGGAGGAGGTGGCGGGTGTGGTGGTGGTGTGGTGGTGATGGGGTGTGTGTGAGGATGGTAAGTGTGGGTGTGTGTGAGGGGGGTAAGTGGTGGTGTGTGTGGTAGTGTGGTGATGTGGTGGTGTGGGGTGGTGATGGGTGGGTGGGGGGAGAGGAAGGGGGGATGGGGCAAGGCGTTCGCGGCCTGACGCGAGGTCAGGCCCTTGTTGTTTGGCGATGTGGTAAGGTGGCGGGGAGGTCTCGGAGAGGTCTCCGCCGAACGTGGCTGGCGGGTTACGGGCTGGCGGTTTGAATTTTCATGGGGAAATCGGAACGTTTTCACGGAGGCCTCGGAGAGGCCTCCCTACCGGCTAGAGTCTTTTTGTAGCGCAGGTTTCCCTGCCTGCTCGACGGCGCGGAGCGTCGCCCGGGCCAAGCAGACTTGGAAGTCTGCGCTACGGCGGACTTGGGCATGCGTCACTTGGCCGGGGCGCGGCGGATGTAGAGCGGGGATTCGCCTAGGGGCAGGGGCGCGAGTTTGTCGGGCGCGATGAGGTTGCCCATCAGGTCGAGCACTTCGTCGCCGGCGCGCAGGGTGAGCGCGCGGGCAAGGGGCAGCGGGGCGGATGACCACCAGACTTCCAGGGCGCGGCCATCGGGCTGCTCAAAGCGGGCGGTGGAGACGCGTTGGCCGTCCACGCGCGCGGTCTCGAAGCCGCGCGGGGCGGCGTCCTCGGTCAGCGCGACCATCGCGGCGTGCGCGGCGACGCCGATGCCGGGGACGCCCGTGACTTCGATGAAGCCGGAGCATTCGTCGGCTTGGGTGTTGTGGCCCGTTTCGACGGCGTGCGCGGCGAAGCCGATGTAGCGGCGCAGGCCTTCGGCTTTGAAAAAGAGGGCGGCGCGCACCATCGCGGCGGCGGCTTGCGAGGGGTGCATCGAGCTTGAGGGCGGGATGCGGTAGGTTTCGAGCCAGCTGCGGCCGCCCGAGATGTAGGGGCCGCCTTCGGTCTGCCAGAGCGGCATGGGGGCGCCGGCGTGGTTTTTATAGGTGCGGTAGCGGGCGAGTTGTTCCTTCAGGAAATCAGGTTCGGGGCTGGTGGCGGTGAAGTCGTAGTAGTGGAAGGAGAGGGCGTCCATCCGCGCGCCGCCGCCGCGTTCTAGGATTTTGAAGGCGAGGTCGGCTTGGATGCGCGAGACGGCGGGCGCGAGGAGTTGGTAGGGTTTGCCGGTGGCGTCGAGCGCTTCGCGCGTGGCGGCGAGGAGGGAGAGCATGATGTCGTCTTTTTTCAGGCCGGGGCGGGTTTGCATGTAGCCGCCGTCGGGTTCGTTCCAGATTTCCCAGGCGTCGATGTAGGGGGAAAGGGTCTCGAAGGCGCGCGTGACGTAGTTTTTCCAGGCGGCGAGGTCGGCGGGCGGGTAGGCGCGGCTCCAGCGGTTGCGCACGGGGCTTTTCGGGTCGAGGTCGGCGGCCCAGTCGGGGGCGGTGTCGAAGCTGCCGAGGATTTGGAAGCCGGCGGTTTTGGCGCGCTGGAGGTCGTCGGTTTTGAAGCGCCATTGGCCGGGTTTGGGTTCGAGGGCCATCCATTTCGTGAGCAGCGGGGGGTAGAGGCGCAGCCAGCGGAAGCCGGCGCGGCGCGCGACTTCGAGGTTGTGGGGCGCGAGGTCCACGTGGTTGCCGAAAAAGGAGTCGGGGCGTTCGGCGGGCGGGGGCAGCGCGGGGAGCACGGTGTAGATTTGCTCGGCGTCCACGGGCGGGGGGGGCGTGGTGTTCGAGCCAGCGGGAGGGGGGGCGGTGGCGCCGGGCGCGGGGATTTTGCGCACTTTTATGCGGTAGGCGCCGTAGCGCGAGGCGGGCGCGACAAATTCCATGCCGGCGGTGCCGTCGGCGTCGGTGGTGACTTGGATGCGTCCGCCGGAGACGCGGCGGTCGAGCCAGTCAACGATGGTCAATTGGTAGGCGAGTTGCGCCGCCGGTTTTTCGTCGGCGACGACGAGGCGGAAGACGGCGCGGTCGCCGCGCGAGAACATGTTGCCCGGCGGGCCGTCGGGCGAGGGTTGCACGGCCACGGATGGCGGGTGGGGTTCCGGTTCGGGCTGGCCGGTTTCGACGATGGAAAAGTTGTCGAATTGGTAGACGCCGGCCTGCGAGATTTGGAAGCGGACGACATACATGCCGCCGATGGAGGGGCGGAGGGTGAAGGGGATGGTGTGTTTCTGCCATTTGGCGGAGGTGTATTGGAGCACTTGGTCGTCGTAAAACGCGCCTTGGTTTTTCCCGCCGGCGATGCTTGCGCGGAAGGTGTGCGGCAGGTCGGTGCGCGCCCAGAAGACGAGGTTGGTTTTCCGGCCGTAGCGGGCCGGGAAATACGCGCTGGTGAGCACGGCGTAGCCGCCCGGTTGCACGACGAAGGAGAGGTGGCGGCGTCCGTGCGGGAGTTTTTCGCCGAGCATGGAGTGCAGGCGGGAGTCTTGCGCGGGGTAGGCGTTGCCGCTTTCGATCTGCCATTCCCAGGTGTCGTTAAATTCGGGTTTGCGGATCATGGCGGTCCAGCCGTCGGTGCCGGTCTCGAAGGAGTGGTTGCGGATGGGGTTGCGGGTGGGGGCTTCGCCGCCTTCGGCGGCGGGGAGTTCGCGCAGGGTGATGTCGTCGAGCCAGTAGCCGCCGGGGGCGTGGAGGTAGAAGCCGAGGAAGATGTCGGCGTCGCGCGGGGTGGTCTCGGGGACGAGGGCGCGGAAGATGTATTCCTGCCAGTGTTCGCCGAAGGCCTGCTCGGTGCGGAAGAGCACGCGGTCGGTGGGCGTGGCTTGGCGCAGGATGACGGTGACGGGGGCGGTGTTGACGACGCCGCGCGCCCAGAAGCGCAGTTCGACGGCGGTGCCTTTGCGCAGGGGGAGTTTTCTGATGGTGAAGTGGCCTTCGCCGTTCCAGACGCTTTGTTTGCCGGAATGGGGGTTGTCGGTGTCGAGTTTCGCGCGGCCTTCGGGTTTGCCGTAGTAGGAGTCGTCCCAGCCCCAGGGGGTGTAGGCGGGGTCTTCGAAGCCGGAATTGGGGAGGAGGTTGGGGCCGGGTTCGTCGGCGG
This sequence comes from Opitutaceae bacterium, assembly GCA_031254955.1. Classification (GTDB taxonomy): domain Bacteria; phylum Verrucomicrobiota; class Verrucomicrobiia; order Opitutales; family Opitutaceae; genus Termitidicoccus. The sequence goes on along the minus strand of JAIRTK010000454.1, from coordinate 2,607 downwards.
AAAACAGGGGTGGCGGCGCGAGCAGGGCGGCGAGGAGGAGGAGCGCGGTGGTGGAGAGGAGCGCGGTGGGGGAAAGACGCGTGGTGGGGGAAAGACGCGTGGTGGTGGAGAGACGCGTGGTGGGGGAGAGGGGTTTTTTGTGACGCAGGGGGGCGGGTTTCATGTTTGGAGAATTTATATAAAGTGGATGAATAGGAACAAGCTTTTGAGATCAATGCGGAGAGGCGGAGGCGGGGGAGGTGGCGGTGGATTTGCGGCTTTGCGTGAAAAAAGTATCTTTTATTTGTCCACAGATTACGCAGATTTACGCAGATTATTATGGGCGGGGCGGGTTGAGGGATTCGATTTAATCGCGGAAGCGCGGAAGGGCGGAAGGGCGGAAGGCGCAGAAGGTGCGGAAGGTGCGGAAGGTGCGGAATTGTTTTTTGATGATTGTTTTTTATGAGATTCCGCGCTTTCGTGATTCCGTGATTAAAATTTTTTGTTTTTGAGTTTTTTAAGGCGCTTTTTTATTTGTCCACAGATTACGCGGATTTACGCAGATTATTATGGGCGGGGCGGGTTGAGGGATTTGATTTAATCGCGGAAGCGCGGAAGGGCGGAAGGCGCGGAAGGTGCGGAATTGTTTTGTAATGATTGTTTTTTTATGAGGTTCCGCGCTTTCGTGATTCCGTGATTAAAATTTTTTGTTTTTGAGTTTTTTAAGGTGCTCTTTTATTTGTCCACAGATCACGCGGATTTACGCAGATTATTATGGGCGGGGCGGGTTGAGGGATTCGATTTAATCGCGGAAGCGGTTGCGAGGCACGGCTGGATGGGCGTGCTCCTGCGGCGGGCTTCGCAAGCGAAGCCCCTACATGGCTTTGAAAGGGTCGTTTTCACCGGGGAATGGTATTGAGCCGTGGGCAGTAATGCCGGGGGTTTTTAATCTTGGACGGGCGCGGGGTTAAAGTGTTGTTTTTTTATTCATGTTCAGCCGGGGGGCAAGTCACCAGGTGCGGCGGAGGCCGAGGGCGACGGCCCAGGGGCGGCGGTAGGTTTCGGCTTGGTTGTATTCGTAGTCGAGGTAGAGGAGGGTGCGCTCGTCCACCATGAGCGTCGCGCCGGCGCCGGCTTCGAGGCGCCAGCCGGAGAAGTCGGGTTTGGCGGGCGTGAAGCCTTTCACTTGGGGCGTGCCGCCGGAGGCGGCGTTGAACACGCCGGCGAGGCGGGCGTGGGGTTGCCAGCGGCCGAGGTCCGCGCCGGCGCGGAGTTGGGCGCGGGTTTGGAGCGAGTTCGCGGCGTCCACGCGGATGGGGCGGGATTTGCCGGTGGTGCTGGTGGCGGTGTAGTCGCCGTGGGCGAAGCGGGCGTAGGCGGCTTGCGCGGAGAGTTCGGTCCAGAGGCGTTTTTTCAGCGTGAGGCGGCGGCCGAGTTCGAGGGAGGCGCCGAGGGCGTTGCTGGCGTAGTCGCCGCGGGTGACGCGGCGGTCGCCGTTGTTTGCGTCGATGGTGTTGGTGTAGTGGTGGTATTTGGCGATGAGGTCGAGGTGCCAGCCGGTTTTGCCGAGGAGGGTGGCGTAGAGGCCGGCGCCGATGCCGTCGGAGTCGCTTTTGCTGTCGTTGATGTCGTGGTCGCGGTTTGAGCGGGTCATGGTGGCGAAGCCGCCGAGGAGTAGCGAGGCGCCGTCCAGGGCGAGGGCGCGGTCGAGGCCGGCGGTGAGGTCGTAGGAGGTTTGGTCGAAGGCGGCGCCGACGAGGCCGGCGTCGGCGCGCAGGCGGTAGAGGTTGGCGCGGAACCAGATGTCGCCCATCACGCCGGGGGCGTCGCCGGTGCCGGCGATGAGGCCGGTGGGGGAGATGGCGCCGCGGACTTCGCCCATGCGTTGGCGGAGGCTGTCGAGGCTGTAGTGCCAGTCCATGCCGAGGGCGCCGGAGGTGATGCAGATGACGTCGCCGCCGGTGTTGTTGCCGGTGAAGACGAAGGTTACGGTGCCGCCGTCCTGCCGGGCGGCGTAGGCGTTGCCTTCGGGGTCGGTGATGGTGTTGGAGGTGAAGGTTGCGTCGCCTGTGGCGTAGGTGACGAGGGGGATGTGAATGTCGCGGGGGTCGTCGGGTTCGCCGATGGTGGTGATGTCGAGGCGGTGTCTGCCGTCGGCTTGGCCGGTGATGATGAGGCGGGGGGCGGCGGGGGCGGCGTCGAGGTCGATTTCCATGCTGATGGCGCCGTTGCCGGAGAGGGTGGCGGCGGTGAGGGTGGCGGCGGGGTCGTGGAAGCGGAGCGTGCCGTTGTTGCGCAGGTTTGCGGCGGACTGGGCGCCGGTGAGGGTGAGGAGGCCGCCGGTGGCGATGTCCCAGTTTACGGTGGCGGCGAGCACGGCGGGGGCGGCGGCGTGGAGGGCACCGGCGAGGCGGAGGGTGCCGGTGCCGGTGAGGTGGCGGGGGGCGCCGGCGAGGGGGAGGGTGGCGTCGGGGGCGGTGGTGATGTCGAGGGTGCGGGGGCCGATGTCGCGGGTGCGGGCGGTGGCGCGGGGGGCGGTGGCGTGGTGGCGGGTGTCGCCGGCGGGGTGGCGGGGGGTGGCGGAGCGGCGGAGGCCGGGGGCGGCGGCGGGGGCGAGGGCGGAGCCGG
>JAIRTK010000423.1 GCA_031254955.1 Opitutaceae bacterium | reverse complement strand
GATCGGACTCAAATGGGGGACGTTGCGCCTTCGCCGGCTGGCGTTCACCCTGCCTGACGACACCCGCGCGCAGTCCGTCGCCGTGACGCTGGGTGATGGACGGCTTGCGCCGGAGTTCGCCCAGACTGGGCGCCGGGTGGATGTGTTGCTGCCGGAGGAAAAAGTGCTCGTGGCCGGCGACACGCTCACGATTACCATTCGTTGACCGAATGGATTTGGATTTCCTATGAGACGCAGGCGAGTCCTTCCACAAACGACCGCCACGCACCTTCGCACCTTCAAAGGATATCTATTCCAGCCGCTTGACCGGCTGCGCGGCGGCCTCGGCCATCATGCGTTCGCTCTTCGCCATGTTTCGCCGTTTCCACACCCGGACGATCGGATAGTGAATGAGTCCGTAATACAAACCGAGCAGCACCACCATGCCCGCCGCCGCGTAAAGCGCGCCCTCAACCGTCGTCGGCACGGCGGGTTTGAAAATCGACCATGCGCTGCGGGCGATCTCCAAGTCGGCATGACGCAGAAAGGCGAACGGCCTGCCGAAAATCCCGGCGTGCTGGATCGCGGCCTGCGCCGCCTCCAGTTCATGCACGCGCGCGGCGGTGTCCGTGATCACGCCGCCCACCTTTGCCGTGGCGGCGTCCATGCTTCCGTTGAAGCGGATCGCCAGCTCGGCAAGCGTGACATGGGTGTCGTCGGCGATTTTCTGGTAGTGCGCGAGATGCCGTCGCGCCTCGTCCAGACGCCCGCCGAGCCGCTGGAGGTAGTGCTGCATGAATTCGGGCATCTGCGAAAACGCCACCGCGCCGACCACGCACAACACGCGATCGACGACAGCCTCGCCGGTGGACAACATTTTTTTGCCGACGCTCATTCAACCGGACGCCAACACGACGGCAGCGGCATTGCAAGAAGGCAGAAACAAAACCGCGGCGACAACGCGTGGCGCGCCTCAAAGTCGTCTCGCCCCCCCCCCACACACACCACCCCACCCCACACACCACCCCACACCCTCCAGACCGCTGACACAAGGAGCGGCGACGTCCCGCGCCGGTCGCCGACCGCGCCTCCGATTCCATCGCCAGCCCCAGAGCGCTTGCGCACGGAGCGGCGGCGTCCCGCCGCCGGACGCGAGCCACGCGAGCGCCTGTGCCACTCGCTGGCTTTCGCAAAGGAGCGAGGCTGCGGCAGAGGAACGAGATTTCGGCAAAGGAGTGAGATTTCGGCAAAAGAGCGAGGTTTCGGCAAAGGAACGAGTTCGTTGATGCCGTTGCCGCACATGGCGCGCCAAGGAGCGAGGTTTTCGCAAGTTTCAGCAGAGGGGCGAGGCTTCGCCTCGTCCGGCGGCGAGACGCCGCCGCTCCATGCGCCAGCGGCCTTCCTCATCCCTTTTGATTCCGACGCCCTTTGAATCCCCCCTGTCGGCGCGCGTGCTGAAATCTCTCGCTTGACGCGTCCCTGATAAACCGCAACGTCAAACACCCTTGCCCGATGGTGTAATGGCAGCACAGGCGACTTTGACTCGCCTAGTCATGGTTCAAATCCATGTCGGGCAGCCAGTTTAAAAACGGAGAAATCTTGTTTTAATCCTTTTCCTTCAAGGTTTTTAAGCAAGTCCAACAAGGCGATTAGTTTCTCGATTAAAGGCAGGTTTTTTCGGCTTTTTGTGACCTCTGCGCTTGGCACCTCTTTCCCGTCCCAAGCTCCCGCCCAAGGCAGTTTTTCTATTTCGGCTCGCAGCCCAATCGCGGGGAGGTCTGTGTAAATTTTCGCCGTCAGGTTCGCATCGCTGTGCCCCAAAAATTCCTGCGCGGCGCGTTGGTTCACCCCGGCTTGCACGCCCATCGTTTGGAAGGTCTTCCGCAACGCGTGCCGGTGCACCACGCGCCCTAGCGCGTCTTTGCGGGCAATGCCCGCGCGTTTCAGGTCCGTATAAAAACGTTCCACCGTGGGAAAATCCGCAAAAATAGGCCCGTCCACAGGCGCGTTGACCGGTCGGGCGGCTCGGAGCGCGGCGGCTAGGCCGGGGTGCAGGGGGATGGCCCGCTCGGCCTTGTCTTTCGTTGTGCTTTGCCTCACGTGCAGGTAGGGTTCGCTTCCAAGGTGCACGTCCCCCCAGACCAGCGCGGCGATTTCGCAGCATCGTTGCCCGGTGTAGGCGAGCATTTGGTAGGCGAGCGCGTTTTCCCCGGACGCTTCAAAGAGGGCGCGCAGTTCGTCTTGCGTGAGGGCGCGGGCGGGGCGCACTTGTTTGCCTCGTATATCGGGCAGCGGCACGCGGGCAAGCGGGTTGCGTTCGAGGCGTTCTGTCGCAACCAGCCAGTTCAGCCAGGCGTTCAGGCTGACTTGATATTCTTTGCGTGTTTTGGCGGCACGGTCGAAGGCGCCCCGCCATAGGAGAAAGCGCGCCGGGGTGATGTCGCGCAGGCGCCGCCAGTTGCAGGCGGCGATTATCTTTCGGATGCGCGCCACGCTTTCCTTTACGTGCCCGGGGGCGCGTTGTTGCGCGTTCAGATCGACGCGGTATTCTTCCAGCAGCGCGCCCAGCGGGCAGCCCGCCGCTTCGCGGTAGGATTTTTTGGGGAGCAGGCCGTAGGCTTCGCGTTGCGCTTCGGTGACGATTTCGCGGAGCTTGGCGCGGGCGGCGGCCTCGTCTTTCAGTCCAAGGGAGACTTGGCGGGGTGGCTCGCCTTTGTTCACGGTGTAACGGCCCGTCCACTATTCGGATAGCCGGCCGTGGGGTTTGCGACGGAACACGTATTCAATCATAGCGGCCCCGTTTTCACTCGGGGGCGGCGCCATGTAAAGTGCGTGTTCCAATCTTAGCATTAATGGGGGGAGCTTAGTGGGGTTGCTTCATGAAAACAAGCTTTTTCCCAACGTTCAGCCGCCGGCTTTTTCTTGGTTTGGCGTCAGTTGAGGGGCAGGCCGGCGGCGCGGGCCAGGGCGTGCTGGCGGGTGTCGAAGGTGCAGGGACACGAAAACCGAGGTGTCGAAATAGGTGTTCATTCGCGACCCGGAATCAGGCGCCAGGCTTCTTCGCCTTCGAAGCGGCCTTTGAAGCGTTCGGTGAGTTTGTCG
>JAIRTK010000374.1 GCA_031254955.1 Opitutaceae bacterium | reverse complement strand
AAACAGACTTTAGCGGGTGAGGTGGTTTCGCGGAAACCGCCGTGAACATTCTTGGAAAACGACGGCGGTCTCGGCGAGACTGCTCTGCCCTAAAGTTGGAATTTGATTGGGGAAATAGTATAATACCCATTCCCAATGAAAATCACTCTTTTGTAGGGGCGCCGCTTGCGACGCCCGGGTTGATAACCGTGCGCCAGCAAAGGCCGTGCTTCAGCAAAAGCCGCGCTCCAGCAACGGGCTTCGCAAGCGAAGCCCCTACATGGCTCTGCTTCTAAAGGGTTCTGTTCACTGGGAAAGGGGATTACTCTCTGAAATTATGCGCTGTTGTCGTAGCGCGGGGTGTCAGGCTTCTCGCTTCGCCCGGAACCCTATCTGCCGAGCACGCTGCGTTTGCGTGGCATGAAGCAGACTTGGAAGTCTGCGCTACGATCGAGGTAGCGTGTAACTTCAGTTGCTCTTTCTCTTTTTTTAGATTCAGGCAGAGAGAACGAGAACGATTTTTTGAGGAGGGAGGCGACAGAAAACCCCCGGCTCGCGGTTCGGCGAAACGGGGGGCGGGGAGCGGACGGGGTGGCGGGCGAGTGGTTGCGGATTTAAGGGGCGGGCGGGCCGCCCGTGCTCCATACTGGCGGGCGGTTGCGGAGGGCAGCCCGGCGCGGCGGGCTTATTTGGCCAGCGCGTATTTGGCGGCGTGCGATTTCGCGCGGGCGGCGGCGTTTTTATGGACGACACCGGACTTGGTGGCTTTGTCCATGGCCGAGGTGTAGGCGATGGCGGCGGCCTTGGCGGCGACGGCATCACCGCTTTGGGCGGCGGCCTCAAACTTCTTGTGCAGAGTCTTCAGGCGGGTCTTGACGGTTTGGTTGCGCGCGGTGAAACGCTCGGTTTTGCGGGCTGCCTTGATGGCGGATTTGGTGTTGGCCATGTGTGATGCTTGATTGCGGTTGATTGTTTTGTGAGGGGTGAGATAGCGGGGGGCGGGGACGGAAGTCAAGGGGGTTTCGGGTTTTTGAGTTGAGGCGGGGGTGCTTCAATGGGGGACATGGGGCCGGGATTTTCCAGCTCGTTCTTCTTTTTTCGCTTCTCGTTCCTCGCTCTCGTTCTCGCTATCGTTATCGCTATCGTTATCGTTCTTTGTTTTCGTTTTTTTTCGTTCCTCGTTTTTATTCTCGTTCTTCTTTCTCATCCGGGCGATGCCGCTGGGGGAGAACGCGAACGAGAGCGCGAAAGAGAACGAGAACGAGAAAGAGAACGAGAACGAGAACGAGTATGAGAAAGAGTATGAGGGAGGAGGGCGTGGTCTTGGTTTGATGCGCATTCAGTTGAGGCGGGGATTTCTCCGTCGAAGAGGGCGGGCAGGGCGATGGCGCGGCGCATGTTCAGGTCATCGCCGGCGTCGTCCTGGATTTGCCTGCGATGCCAAGGGAGCTTCCCACGGGCGAGGAGCCGCCGGCGCAAGGGGCTGGCGGCTCTATGATACCAGTTGCGAACAAAAATCAGTTTTTTGCAGGGGCGTCGCTTGCGATGTCCGGTTTGATAACCGTGCACCAGCAAAGGCCGTGCACCAGCAACGGGCTTCGCAAGCGAAGCCCCTACATGGCTCTGCTTCTAAATGGGCATGTTCACTGGGAATGGGTATGATACCTTTTTCTGAAGAGATTTTGTCCTTCGGGTAGGGCGGTCTCGGCGAGAGTTTGCCGAGGAATGTCGCGGCGGTTGTCATACCATTTTCTAATGAAAATCACACTATGGAAGCTGTTAAGGGTAGGGCGAGGCGTCCCGCCGCGCCGTGGGAAGCGTTCGCGGCTCGGCGGGACGCCTCGCCCTACCTTTAGGGGGATTTTCATTCGCAAAGGGTATCGGGCTTCTCGCTTCGCCCGGAACCCAATCTGCTGACGGGCCGATGGCTCGCCTTGAAGCCGACTGGGTTTTGAGCGAAGCGACAGTCCGCCAGTCTGCGCTACGAGCGAGGCAGCGCGTAGCCTCAGTTGCATAAGCTAAATCTGGAAATCCCGGGTCGTGTCTTCGCGGGGCGGCGCGGGGCGGTTGGCGGGGGCTTCTTCGCGTTTGCGGTCGTAGAAGATGCGCACGTCGGGGGTTTTGGTTTGCAGCAGGTGCGAGGCGCGCAGGAGCGCTTTGCGGGTGCTGGCGGTGAGGTTCGCTTCGGCGGGGAAGACGTTTTCCGGGCCGATGGTCGCGAGCGCGCCGCTGTCGATGAGCACGCGTTGCACGTCGGGGTTGATGCCGCTGATGATGAGGTGGCGCCGGGTTTTCCGCAGGTAGTCGTGGAGTTGGAGCAGCGACATGACCGAGGTGGCGTCGAGGTGGCGGGCGTTTTTCATGCGCAGGATCACCACGCGGATCGCGGGGTCGCCGGCGAGGAGGCGCACTTGTTCCTGAAACAAATCGGCTGCGCCGAAAAACAATTCGCCTTCCACGTGCACGATGGAGATGGCGGGGTTGCGGCGTTGCGAGGCGTCTTCCAGCGCGGTGAGCGTGCCGCGGTCGTCGAAGCTGTATTCGACGAGCGAGGGCGCGCTGGCTTTGCGCAGAAACAGGGCCAGCGAGATGCCGATGCCGACGTAGATGGCGGTGTCGAGCTTGAGGAAGAGGCAGGCGGCGAGGGTGGCGACGAAGACGAGCGCGTCGGAGCGCGTGGAGCGGAAGGCGATGCGGATTTGCGGCAGGTTGATCATGTGCAGGCCGACGCGGATGAGGTGCGCGCCGAGCGCGGCCACGGGGATGAAGCCGAAGGCGGGCGTGATGAACAGCACCGCGGCGAGCACGACGAGGCTGCTGAGCATGGATGAGAGTTGCGAGGTGGCGCCGCTTTGGAAGTTCACCGCCGAGCGCGCGAACGACGACGAGCCGGGCACGCCGCTGAAGAGCGCGCAGGCGATGTTGGCCGCGCCCATGCCGGCGAGTTCCTGGCGCGGTTCGATTTGCTGGCCGCTTTTGGCCGCGAGCGTTTTTGTGATGGAGGTCGCTTCCAGCATGCCGAGGATGGAGATGGCGACCGCGATGCCGAGCAGCGAGGGGATCACGGAGAGTTCGGGGGCGGTGAGGCGCAGTCCGGCAAACACCGGCAGCGAGGCGGTCAGCGCGCCTTCCTCGCTCACGAGTCTGAAGGGCACGTCGGCCATGGTGAGGGACATGATTTTCGTCGCCACGCCCGCCACCACGAGGCCGACCAGCGCCTCGGGCCAGCGGGGTTTGAGGCGGTGCACCATTTCAAACATTGTCCAGGTGAGCGCGCCGACGAGCAGCGACCACCAGGAGATGCGTCCGCTGGCGATGCCTTGGAGGGCGAGCCAGAGGTTGCCGGCAAACGAGCCGCCCTGCGCGGCGTGGAGGCCGAGGAGGTTGAGGAGTTGGCTGGCGATGAGCAGGAGGCCGATGCCGGTGCCGTAGGCGACGACGACGGCGAGCGAGATGAAGCGGGTGACTTCGCCGAAGTTCAACAGGCCGGCGAGAAATTGGATGCAGCCGATCAGGAGGGCCAGCAGCACGGCGAGTTGGATGGGCGGCAGGTCGGGGCCGGCGTAGGCGGCGATCATCGCCGCCGTGATCAGGCTGATGGAGCTGGTCGGCCCGAAGACGTGGTGGTGCGAGGTGAAGAAGAGCGCGCCGACGAAGCCGCCGATGATGACGGACACGATGACGGCTTGGGGGGGCAGGCCGAGGATGAGCGCGAAGCCGATGGCTTGCGGGATGGAAACGAGGGTGAGCGTGGCGCCGGCGACGAGGTCGGCGCGCAGGCGTTGGAGCGAGTAGGCGCGGAGTTCCTTGAGGAAGGGGAGGCGCAGGCGGAAGAGTTTCGCGCCGATGGCTTGGGTGGCTTCAAGGGTGTCGCGCACGGTGCTCATTTGCGCGGGGGGAGGGGGGTCATGCTTCGATGCCGAGTTTTTCGAGGATGCGTTGCAAGTCGGCGTTGCCGGCGTATTCGATGATGATTTTGCCGCGTCTGGGCGTGTGTTTCACTTGCACGCGGGCGCCGAGGTGCGAGGTGAGTTTGTTCTGGATGCGGGCCACGGCGGCGGACTCGGCCGGGGGGGCGGCGCGGCCTTGGGCGGCGGCGGGAGCGGTGGCGGCGGTGGCTGGTGGGGCGGGTTTGCGCGCCTGCACGATTTTTTCGGTGGCGCGCACGCTCAGGCCTTCTTCGATGATGCGGCGGGCGAGAAGCGCGCGCCGGGGCGGCTCTTCCAGGCCGAGCAGCACTTTTGCGTGGCCGACGCTTACGAGGCCTTTGGCGAGGTAGCCTTGGATTTCCGCGTCGAGGGAGAGGAGCCGGAGGGTGTTGGCGACGCCGGCGCGGCTTTTGCCGACGCGGCTGGCGGCCGCTTCCTGGGTGAGGTCGAAGTCGCGGATGAGGCTGGCGTAGCCGTAGGCTTCGTCGATGGGGTTGAGGCCTTCGCGTTGCAGGTTTTCGATCAGGCCGAGGGCGGCGGCGGAGGCGTTGCTGGCATCGACGAGGCGCGCGGGGATGGTCTTGATTTTGAGCATGAGGTAGGCGCGCCAGCGGCGTTCGCCGGCGATGAGTTGGAACTTGTCTTGATGCCGGCGCACGACGATGGGCTGGAGCAGGCCTTCGGCGCGGATGCTTTCGGCAAGTTCGTTGAGTTGCTCGGCGGTGATTTCGCGGCGGGCTTGGTAGGGGCTGGGCGCGATGAGGTGGACGGGGATTTCTTGGAAGCCGGTGGTGGCGGCGGGCGGCGGCGCGGCGGGTGCGGCGGGCGCGGCGGATTTCGCGGCGGGTTTCGCGGTGGCGGATGGGGCGGCGGGCGCGGTGGCGGATGCGGCAGCGGGCGGGGGCGTCTTGGGGGCGGCGGCGGGGGGCGCCGTCTTGGGGGTTGGGGCGGGGGGCGCCGATTTGGAGGATGCCGGTTTGGCGGCGTTGGCGATGATGCCGCCGAGTCCGCGGCCTAGTCGTGATTTGGGTGTTGCGGCCATGATGGGAAGAGGTGGGTGGTGGAGGGGCGGTTATTCTTTGCCGCCGGGGATGAAGAGGTTGTCGCCCGGCATGAGTTTGGTGGCGTCGGCGATGCGGTTGGCGTTGATGATGTCCTGCACTTTCGCGCCGGTTTTGCGCGCGATGACGCTGATGGTGTCGCCCCGCTGGACGGTGTAGGTGATGCCTTCCTTGGGGAAATTATCGGTGAAGACCGGCGGGGTGACGGTGGCGGTGGCGGCGGCGCGGTTGCGCGAGAGCGAGGCGAGGGCGTCGTTGGTTTGCTTGGCGAGGCCGTCAAGCTGGCGTTGGACTTGGTTGAGGATTTCGGTGCGGTTGCCGGTGGCGGCGGCCTTGGCGGCGCGGTTGACCTCGGCGATGGCCTCGTTGAGTTGGGCGACGGTGGCGTAGCTTTGCGCGCCGGCCGCGGCCTGGCTCTGGAGCCGGCTGTTTTGCGACTGCAACTGCTCGATCATCAATTCGAGCCGTTCGATGCGCTGGTAGAGCATCTGGACATCCTGTCTGAGGTTGGCGATTTCGACGGATGGATTTTGTGCGGGAAGCGAGAGTGTGCAGGCGGCAAAGAGGGCGGACAGGGCGGCCTTGGTTTTCATGACGTTGAACATAGTGCCCGCAGCTTGTGTAAATTCCCGCACGAAAACAAGCGGCGCGTGAGCCGGGGGCAAAAATAGCGGAAAACGCGGGATGGCACGGCTCGATTCGCCGGGTC
>JAIRTK010000345.1 GCA_031254955.1 Opitutaceae bacterium | reverse complement strand
AGTCCGCCGGAGGCGGTGACACGCCGCCGCCAGAGCGAGACGCGCTGGCTGAGCAGCAGCGAGTTGGAGGAGTAGCGGTTGCTTTGGTCGGTGCTCACATTGGTCCAGAAGGTCGGGTCGTCGAAGTCCGGGAGGTCGTAGCGGATGGTGTCGAGCGTGCCATTGGCATATTCGCCCTGCGACGGGGAGCGCCATTCGTTGGGCTCGGAGCGCATCCTGTAAAAGTCGACTGTGGCGAGGGTTTTCATGGGCACGCCGGCGGCGGTGTAATTGGCGAGCAGATCGCCCTGCAGGCTGCCGTAGGAGGTGGCGGACTTGGAGCGGGTGGGCACGCGGGTGTTGCCGGAAGCGAGGCCGAGCTGCCGCGTGGCGTAGTCGGGGTCGTAACTGGTGCCGCCGGTGATGCCGACGGATTTTTGGGCGTTGTAAAACCCGCCGACCGCCAGCCGCGCGTCCAGCCACCGTGCGAGGCGAGAGTCCAGCGTGATGTCGGAGGTCACGCGGTCACGGTGCGTGCAGGCGTCCGGCGACTTGAAATTGCGTTGGTAGAAATCATAGACAATGCCGCCGTAGTTCCCGGTGGCCCTGCTGTAATATTGGATGACCGCGGCCTCCGGGACGGTGTGGCTGCTCACGTATTCGAGGTTGGCGGTGAGCGTCGTGTAACGCCCGAGCTGCCAGGCGACGGTGGCATAGACAGGGATGTCGCGCTGCGCGCTCCATTGCGTGGAGCCGTTGACATCCTTGTAGCGGGCGGAAATCCGGTAGCGAAACTTGGGCGTGAGGACGGCGTTTTTCTCCACGGAGACATTGAAGCCGCCGTCCGTGTAATACGTCATAGCGAGGCGCTCGAAGGGTTTGCCGCGCGCGGTTTTCGTGACGTAGTTGACGATGCCGCCCGGCTTGCCCTGCCCATACATGGAGACATTCGGGCCTTTGATGACCTCGATTTGCTGCACGGTGACATCATCGACCAGCCCGGCGCGCTTGAAGCCGTTGCGCAAGGCCCATGAGGCGCGGAAGCCGCGCAGGTAATACGGCCCCTCTCCTGGCTCCGGGTTGAAGGATGACACGTAGGCGAGCTGCTCGTCGAAACTCTCAAGCTGGAAGTCGCGCAGAAATTCCTCGGTGAGCGTGTTCACGGCAAAGGGCGTGTCCATGATTCTGTCGGCCATGCGCGTCCCGGTGATGGCCTCGGACGCGCTGAATTCGCCCTCGGAGACATCGCGCACCTCGAAGGGGGACAACTCCACGATTTCCTCGCCCGGCGGTTGGTTGTTAACCTGGGCATGAACACAAGGCAGGCCGATCAGGGGCAGTATTACGCAAGCGATAAACCTATTTTTCATGGGAATGGATATGTTTCAGGATAATTGAGGGGATGGAGGGGGATGGAAAAGGACGGGGAAAAACAGTGGCAACTGCTTCGCACCTCCACCGCTTTCAAACAACTGCTTCGTAACTTACACTGGTAAAATTTATACAACGAGGTTCTCTCCACCTTGACCCCAAATCCGAGGCCGAAGAATCGCGGATGGATGCCGATAAACGCGGATAAAACCGCACGAGCGAGGCCTTCGCGCGTTTAAGTTCAAGCTCCATTCCATGCCGACAACCGCCTCATCGGGTTTTCATAAGGACTTATCCCGCTTACGAATGAGATGAATCCACTTGAAGGGACGGCCTCCGTGCCGTCCGATTTCATCCGACGCGGACGGCAGGCAGGCGGTCAATCAAGAGGGGAGTGCGGTTTTATGAGGGCTATTTTTGATGCTTTCGAGGAGGTGGCGGACGAAGGCGGCGCGTTGGTCGAAGCGCGCCTGCCTGAGGGCGCAGGGGATCCCTGTTGAGAGAGCGGTTGCCGTCGCTCCTGTCCTCGCGTATCTCGACCGCGAGCGCGCGGACCTGCCGCTGGCAGCCCGGTTCGTCGGGGAAGAAGCGCACGATGTGCCTGCGGCCCTTGAACTCCGGGTTGAGCCGTTCGAGCAGGTTGGGCGACTTGAGGTGCTTGTGGTGCCCGAGGGCCAGCCGGTAACAGGTGAAGGGGTCCTTGATGTTCGCCTCCGCCCACGCGCACAGACAGGGGGAGCTTGTCCTGCCAGCGTTCCAGCCAGCCGTTGAGGCCGGCGCGCGCCTCCACGGCGTTGCGCAGCGCATACAGCCAGCGCAACTCCTGCAGGCACGTCCGCTCCGCGCTGCGCGGCTGGCAATCGAGCGCGTTGCGTACAAAATGCACGCAGCAGCGCTGCCACAACGCAAGGGGCAGCACCTCGGCCACGGCTTTTTTCAGGTCCTCGTGACCGTCGGTGACGACCCGGTGCACCCCGGGCACTCCGCCTTGCTTGAAGCCGATCAGGAAGTCGCGCCACTCGGTGGCACTCCCGCGATTGGCCAGCCCCACCGTCATCAGCTGCCGGCGGCCTTCCCTGTCGATGCCGCTGGCCACCAGCACCGCCCGCGTGCGGATCTCCACGGCCCCCCACCCGCTCATGCCGCGCGTCCAGCAACCTGGCAGTGATACTCCTCGGTGAGCGGCCGCCGCGCGAAGCGCTCCAGCTCCTCGTCGAGCTGCACGGTAATCGCCGAGGCGCTGCTCGCGCCGAAGGCGTGCCCGCACAGCGCCTCGGTCACCGCCCGCACCTTCCGCGTCGAGCCCCCCTTCTCATACATCTCGGCGAGCGCCGGCAGCAGCGCTTTTTCGCTACGCTGGTAACGCGCGAACACCTCCGTGCGGAACCGCCTCCCGCAGTCCTGCGACACCCGCAACTCCAGCTTCCCGATGCGCGTGTCAGCCTTCGCCCGAAGCAGCCGCTGCGGTGGCCCCGGCGCCCGGTGCTGCGCTCGCCCTTGTCCGCGCACAGCACCTCGTCCTTCTCCGCTTCCTGCACCTTCCTGCACGGTGTTTTGCATGAGTTTTTTCATGTTTCAAAAAGCGCCAGCATTTGCTCGCGCGCTGCTTCGTTTCGCTTCATGTCCGGTTTCGGACGGATCATGATCTTTGTTTTCTGCTTGTTTTTTTTGGGGGGGGGAGCTTTTCACCCGACCTCTTATCATGCTCCGTCTTTTTGCTGAACTTTCCGCACTCTACCCCCCGCGTCCGCCAATCCCGGCGCGACACAAGGTCGCGCCCGCCGAAATTTGGCGAAATCCACCGCAGCCGCCGCAAGGTCTGGCTTTGCGTCAGGGCGTGGGTGTTCTGTGCGCTCTCTTCTCGCGCGGGCGGATTGGGGCGAGGGCTGGCTTTGCTGGATTTGTTGCGTCGCGCGACTTCGGGGAAGCGGGGGGATGAGGGATTTTCTGGGGGGGGAGGTTTTTAGTCTTGGGGATACACCAGCACCCGGTCGTGGACGAGGAGGATGAGGTCGTTTTTGCCGTCGCCGGTCACATCCGCAATCACGGTTTCGCGAGGCTCGAAGGATGCGCCGCCACGCCGTCCCTGAAAATGCATGTCGGTCTCGAACACCTTGAAGTGCATCATGCTTTTCCATCGGTCGTCGGTTTCCCGTGCCAGAATTTCAATCAGGTTCCTGACGGGGTCCACACAGACGATTTCGGGCTGGCCGTCGTGGTTCAAGTCGCCCGCGATCACGTCGGCATAGCTCACTTCCGGCAAATCCGTCGTGTGCGTGCCGAGCGTGACCGGCGCGTGGTCGGGGCTGTCCGCCGGCAGCCACCAGAAGCGGTCTTTGCCGAAAACAAAACTTTCCGGCGCCCCTGTCTGGCGCGGGAGCACTTCCGTGCCGATGATGTCGATCCGGCCCGTTTTGACCGAGCCGGCGGGGGCATACACGCCGCTTTCGCGCCCGGCGCGGAGTATTTGAAATTCGCCCGCCTTGCGGTCGTAGAGCACGACCAGCGGGCGCGTGGAAGCTCCTGCGGGAGCGCGCGCGGAAGCACTCGTAGAAATGCCTGTGGAAGCGTCTGCGGAATCGCGCGTGGAAATGCCTGTGGAAACGCGTGTGGAAGCGCCGCGCGTGGAATCGTGCGTGGAAGCTCCTGTGGAATCGCTTGTGGAATCGCGCGCGGAGGCACTTGTGGAGGCGTGCACGGAGGCGCTTGTGGAGGTGTTTGCGGAAACATTTTCGGATGCGTCGGCGCCGGGCGCGGGCAGCACAAGCGCGGCGGTGATGTCGGCGCCGGGCGCGGCGTTGAATTGATCGACGATGGTGAGCGCGTCCCTGCCGCCGCCGCCACCGCCGAGCCGGAGGGCGCGGGCGAAGCCGCCGCCGCTGACGAGCATTTCGGCGCGGCCATCGCCGTCGATGTCGGCGAGCGTGAACGCGGATGCCTCAAGTTTGTCAACCAGGCCGCGGCGGAACCCGGCGGCGGCGGAGGCTTCGGTGAACTCGAGCGCGGTGTCGGCGTTTTGCGTGAAGAGGCGCATCGAGTCGAGCGGCGTGAAGATGGCGATGTCCGTCAATCCGTCTTGGTTCGCATCCACGAGGCGCAGCGCGCGCGGGTCGGTTTTCAGGCCGGTGAGGTCAAGGGTTTTGAGGCGTTCGGCGCCGTCGTCGCCGTCCTGGCGGCAGGCCCACAATTCGACGCGGCGGCGTCCGCCGTCCTCCAGCAGCACGGCGAGGATGCCGCGTCCGTCGCCCGCGATGTCGCCGAAGGCGAGGTCGAGCGGGCGTCCGGCGACGGGCAGCGGGCGCGGATAGGAAAAGCGTCCGTCCGCGAAACGGGCGACGCCGACGGTTTGCTCGCGGGCGCTGCCGACGAAGAGTTCGTCGCGTCCGTCGCCGTCCCAGTCGCCCGCGGCGAGGGCGCGCGCCTCGGCGAGCGAGGGGAAGGTTTCCGCGCTGGTGAAGCCGCCGTCGGGTTGGCGCGGATAGAGCAGCACTTGGGCGCCGTCGGGGTCGGAGACGGCGATGTCGGGGCCGGCTGGCGCGCCGGTGAATCTGCCGGGCGCGAAGGCGAAGGGGGCTTTCGCGCCGGGGCGCGGGCTGAATACGCGGGGGCGGAGGGGCGGGAGGGGTGAGGGAGGCGGGAGGGGCGGGAGGGGCGGAGGAACGCCGGGGGCGGGCGGAGAGGCGTCGGGTGGAGAGGTGTTGGACGTGGGCGGAGGGACGGGTGGAGCGAGGGCGGACGAAGAGGCGTCGGGCGGAAGTGTGTTGGGCGCGAGCGGAAGTATGTTGGACGCGGGTGGAAGTATGTTGGGTGCGGGTGGAGGGGTGTTGGGTGGAGCGGGGGCGGGCGCGGGTGGGCGCGGGGTGAGCGCAAAGGTTTCCAGTTGTCCGGTGCCGTCCCGCGCCATCGCAAATATGGCGGGTTGTCCTCGGGCCGGGGGGACGAGGATTTGCAGCGTGCTGCGCGGGGGGTTGATCTCGTAGGCAAGCTCGGGGCCGAACTGGCGCGAGGCGGTTTGCAGGCGCGCGCGCAGCGTGACGCGGGGGGCGCCGCACAGGTAAATGATGTCGGTGAGTCCGTCGCCGTTGAGGTCGCAGCATTCGAGTCCGTGGCTGTTGTCGTCGGGCAGCACGTGGCGTTCGGGGGGGGCGTGGCGGTCGCGGGAGAGCCGGCGGTATATGGCGAGTTCTTTTTGCCCGAGGTGCACGAGTTCGTTGCGTCCGTCGTGGTCGAGGTCGATGATTTTCAGGGAGCCGAGCAGTTGGCTGGGCGCGGGGGCGTCGGCGATTTTGTGTTCCGTCCAGGAGCCGTCTTTTTGCTGGAAGCGGAGGGTGAGCGCCTGGGTGGCGCCGGTGCAGGCGAGGTCGGCGAGGCCGTCGCCGTCGAGGTCGCCGATCGCGAGGTCGAACAGGGTGAGGCCGGCGACCAGCGAGTCTTTGCGGAAGCGGGAGTCTTCCAGCACGGGTTCCCAGCGGTTCCGGTTGAGCGCGCGCGGGCCGCCGCCGGGGGGCGGGGGGTGGCCGGGTGAGCGTTGGTAGAGGAGGTCGATGGTGGCGCGGTCGTTGTTGATGATGGCGATGTCGCGGAGGCCGTCGCCGTCGATGTCGGCGGTCTGGAGCGCGCGGGTGCCCCAGTTGAGTTTTACGATTTCGGGGCCGGCGAGGATGATCGGGGCGGGGGTGGTGGGGGCGGGAGCGGCGGGGACAGGGGCGGCGAGGGTGGAGGTGGGAGCGGTGGCGGCGGGGAGGTGGAGGGCGG
>JAIRTK010000326.1 GCA_031254955.1 Opitutaceae bacterium | reverse complement strand
TCCGCCGAGGCGCTCGATTCCGCGGACGCCGCGGAGGAGGAGCTTGTCCTTGCCGAGCGGGGTGGTGACGCGGGCGGAGCGGTTGTCTTGCGTGTAGGTTTCGTCGGACATGAGAGAATGCGGGATGCGGAGGAGTAAAGCGGGAGGGCGTATATGAAATGGCGACGGCCTCAGGATATTTTAATCTGACTGCCAGCGCCACCCCGCCCCGAACCGCGGCGGGGGGGCGCGAAGCCCAAAGGACGGCGCGCAGACGGCGTCCCCGGTGGCGCCTATGCTTCTATCCGGTGTTTTTTGTATTGGAAGACGGCATTAGAGACGATCCACCAGACGCGTGTTCTGTATGTATGCGTTGTATTCTTTGTAAGCCGTTGCGCCGGCAAGCCCAGCGATCTGCCAGGCGGGGGTTTTCTGGTATTTCAGATAGTGCGCCTTGTGCTCGGGGCCATAGAGGGCCTGCACCCGGTCCATCCAGCATTTTACCTGGGTGCTGATGCCATCCGACATGGGTGCCAGCTGGTCGCCTATGCCTTCATATATCTTCTGGACCTTGCGCACCAGTTCGTCGGACGTCCCTTTCTTCACCTTGGACAGTTTGCCCAGGGCCGCATACCATTTTTTGAGATTGGCGAGCTGGGTTTTCACGGCGGCCTGGCATTGGGCCAGCTGCGCATCCTTCACGGGCTTTTGCCCTTCCAAGACAAACAGGGTGAAGGTCTTGTCGGTGGCGAACGCCTTTACCGCCTTGCTGTCAGGGAATTTGCTGGCGACGAGGGAAAAGATGTCCGCGCTTATCATGACTTCCTGTTGGGCGGCCCTGCCATGCGCCGCGTTCAACGCGTCCTCCACCGCATCTTGGTGGCGGGCGGTCCATTCGAGGACGGCCTCGCAAAAGGTGACGACGAGGTCCTGCTTGTTTTTCTGCATCACCTTGGCCGCGGACACCCTGGCCTTCAGCAAGTGCTTTTTAATGGATTCGCATTCCTTCGCGGTCGGAGGGGTGCTTGCGTCGGCCAACTCGGCGTCCATCTTGGTCAGGTTTTTTTCCAAGTCCTCGTCCTTGGAGAGTTTGTTCTTTTTTTTGATTTCTTTCCAGAATCGAGGAGCGAGGCCCCCGAGGTTTTTTGGCATTGGTTTTGGCATGATGGTATTTGTTGTTTTGTGTTGTTTAACCCGGATTTCCCGAGTGGCAAATTGGCGGGGGCCGCGCGGGGCGGGCGATTATTCCTTGTAGGCGTAGGTGAAGGCGGAGTCTTTCACGGCGACGTGGATGTTTTTTATGGTTTTGCCGTCCATCATGCGGGTGAGGATTT
Organism: Opitutaceae bacterium; assembly: GCA_031254955.1. Lineage (GTDB taxonomy): Bacteria > Verrucomicrobiota > Verrucomicrobiia > Opitutales > Opitutaceae > Termitidicoccus. The sequence continues at coordinate 3,835 of JAIRTK010000326.1, read as the reverse complement.
CGCGGCTGATGTCGGGGAGCAGGGTTTGGGTGAGGATGGCATCGACCATGCGGCCGCCGCTTTCGTTTTCCGTGCAGCGGGCGGCGATGTGCGCGATGACGGCGGGGTCGTAGGTGAGCGCGATGGAGCGGTTGGCGGCGATGCGCCGCACGATGCGGCCGAGCTGGAGCTTGATGATGGCGCGGAGCATGTCGTCACTGAGCGGGAAATAGGGCACGGTGACGAGGCGGCCAAGGAGCGCGGCGGGAAAGGTTTTCAACAGCGCGGGGCGCAGGGCCTTGGCGATGCCGTCGGCGTCGGGCATGAGTTCGGGGTCTTTGCAGAGATTCATGATGAGATCGCTGCCGACGTTGGTGGTGAGGAGGATGATGGTGTTCTTGAAGTCGATGAGGCGGCCTTCGCCGTCTTCCATCCAGCCTTTGTCGAAGACTTGGAAAAAAATCTCATGCACGTCGGGGTGCGCTTTTTCCACTTCGTCGAGGAGCACGATGCTGTAGGGGCGGCGGCGGACGGCCTCGGTGAGGATGCCGCCTTCGCCGTAGCCGACGTAGCCGGGAGGAGCGCCTTTGAGCGTGGAGACGGTGTGGGCCTCCTGAAATTCGCTCATGTTGATGGTGATGACGTTTTGCTCGCCGCCGTAAAGGGTCTCGGCGAGGGCGAGGGCGGTCTCGGTTTTGCCGACGCCGCTGGTGCCGGCGAGCATGAAGACGCCGATGGGTTTGGCGGGGTTGTCGAGTCCGGCGCGCGAGGTCTGGATGCGCCTGGCAATGGCTTCGAGGGCGTGGCGCTGGCCGATGATGCGTTTTTCCAGCGCGTCGGCGAGGCCGAGGATGGACTGGATTTCGTTTTTCACCATGCGTCCGACGGGGATGCCGGTCCAGTCGGCGACGACGGAGGCGACGGCTTGGTCGCCGACGCTGGGGAGGATGAGCGGCGATTCGCCTTGGAAGGCGGAGAGGCGGGCTTCGAGGTCGCGGAGTTCGGCGATGAGGGGATTGGCGGGCGGCGCGGGGCGATTCAAATCGACGGAGGTCGAAGAGGTTTCGGAGGGGGCTTTTTTCTTTTTTGATTTTTTGGCGGGTTTTTCGGCGGCGGCGTCCGTCTGATCCGGCTGGCCGGCTGGATCGGGCGGAGCGGGTGGTTGGTCTTGTTGCGGAGCGGGTGTCGTTATTTGCCGGCGGAGGGCGATGATTTTTTCGACGAGTTCCTTTTCTTTTGTCCAATCGGCTTCGAGTTTGGCGAGGTGTTCCTTGTCGGCTTCGAGGTTTTTGCGGAGCCGGGTTTCGCGTTCGGCGTGGTCGGCGCCGAGTCCGGCTTCACGGGTGAGGATTTCCAGCTCGGCTTCCTCGATGAGGATGCGCTGGCGGGTGTCGTCGATTTCGGCGGGGACGGCGTGCTGCGAGATGGCGACGCGGGCGCAGGCGGTGTCGATGAGGCTGACGGCCTTGTCGGGCAACTGGCGCGAGGGGATGTAGCGGTGCGAGAGTTTGACGGCGGCTTCGAGGGCGGAGTCGAGCACCTGCACGCGGTGGTGTTTTTCGAGGACGGGGGCGAGGCCGCGAATCATCGCGACGGCGGCGGCTTCGGAGGGTTCGTCCACTTTCACGACTTGGAAGCGGCGGGTGAGCGCGGGGTCTTTTTCGATGTGTTTTTTATACTCGGCCCAGGTGGTGGCGGCGATGGTGCGCAGGGTGCCGCGCGCGAGGGCGGGTTTGAGGAGGTTGGCGGCGTCGCCGGTGCCGGCGGCTCCGCCCGCGCCGATGAGGGTGTGCGCTTCGTCGATGAAGAGGATGATGGGCGCGGGCGAGGCTTGCACTTCGTCGATGACCTGGCGGAGGCGTTGCTCGAACTCGCCTTTCATGCTGGCGCCGGCTTGGAGGAGGCCGATGTCGAGCGAGCGGAGGGAAACGTCCTTGAGGGAGGGCGGCACGTCGCCGGAGGCGATGCGTTGCGCGAAGCCTTCGACGACGGCGGTTTTGCCGACGCCGGCCTCGCCGGTGAGGATGGGGTTGTTCTGGCGGCGGCGCATGAGGATATCGACGATCTGGCGGATTTCGTCCTCGCGGCAGAGGATGGGGTCCATCTTGCCGGAGCGGGCCTGCGCGGTGAGGTCGGTGGTGTAGCGGTTGAGGGCTTCCTGTTTGCCGAGTTGGGCGGGCGGCATCGCGCCGCTGGATTCGCCGGGGGTCGCGCCATCGGCGGCGTCGGACGCGGGCGCGGACATGCGCGCCTCGGGGGAGCCGGAGGCGAGGGTGGCGAAGTTGTCGGCGAGGGCTTGCTCTTTTATTTTTGCAAACTCGCCGGAGAACTGGAGCAGGAGCGAGCGGAGGTCGGGCGCGGAAACGGCGGCGAGCAGGAGGTGGCCGGTGCGGATGGAGTTTTCGCCGAAGAGGAGCGAGGTGAGCGTCCATGCCTGCTGCGTGACGCGTTCGATGTGCGGCGAGAAGTCGCTGATGGCGGTGGCGCCGCGCGGGAGCCGGTCGAGGGCGGCGGTGAGGTCGGCTGCGAGGCGCGAGGCGTCGAGCGAGAAGTGGCGCGCGATGTGGTGCAGGTCGGTGTCCTGCGTCTGGAAGATTTGGTTGATCCAGTGGAGGAGTTCGACGTAGGGGTTGCCGCGCATCTTGCAAAAGACGGTGGCGCCTTCGAGCGCCTTGTAGGCGATCGGGTTGAGTTTGCCGAAGAGGGTGGAGCGTTGGATGGAGGGCATGGGTGGAATTGGGTGTTAAAATTCAATAATGGGCACTTTAAAAAATCATTTTAACCGCGAAAAGACGCGAAAAGGCGCGAAATATCAAACCGGAAAAAGATGGATAATTTGTTTAATTGTTGGAGATTTCTCGATTTTCTCGATTTGTCAGGCCGTCGCTTCACTCGGTGCGCGGTTGTTTTGTTTTTGAGTTTTCCAAACCGTCCTAATGATATACGGCGCGGGCCTCATGGAAGGGATGCGGGGCATCAGGTTGTTTGATATATAAAGGCGGCATTCGCCAAGGCGGGATGCCGCCTGTGCCGGCGGGTATCAGGGAGCGGTGAACTCTTCGGGATAGTTTGGCAATTGCCGAGCTTGATTGTAGAGCTTGGCGATTGTCACAAGCGTTTTGGTAATGGAGTCCGCCGTTTCCCTCTTGCGACTGTTTGCATAAGGCGTGAGCGCATCCAGCACAGCCTGCGCCTTGGCAACCGGGTAGAGGGCCGGACTCAGGGCAGTGGCCGCCTTTATCCGCTGGCCGAGCTGGGTTGTCACTTTTCTTGCGATATCGTCGGCCGACAGTTTGTTATAGGATTCCGCCCGTCCTTCCGCCGTGCCTATATTGGTGATTTGCTGCAAGGTCTTGGTTTGCGTGAGGACGACGGCTTGCAGGTTTCCGGTTCCGTCAATAAGCTGCTTCAATTTACGGTTAACTTCGTTGACGAGGTTCTCGATGCAATCGTCAAGGAATCTTTCCAATGAGGCCGGATTTACATTGCCGGAAAAAAACATCGCGTCAGCCGCGATCTCGACGGCGGCGGCCGACGCCTTCGGATATTTCTCGTCCTTGAACATGACGACGGCGGCCTTTGCCGTCTTGTGCAAAGCCAAGGCCGCCTTGCACAATTTATCGAATGAGCCTCCAATTGTTTTTTTGTAGGCCTTCATGATTGAAATGATTCCATTTATTTCCTTGCCGATTTTAGCCCCCTGATTGCCAGAAATCTGATACAGAGTGTCGGGGTTCTTGTATTTGGATGCTTCCTCCAGGGATTTCCAGCTCGTTTTTTTATAGGCGGCAAGGAATGTCTCAATGGCATCGCTCATCCCTGATGGTTTTCTTTTTGATAACAGCTCTCTTTTTTT
>JAIRTK010000297.1 GCA_031254955.1 Opitutaceae bacterium | reverse complement strand
AACGGCTCTCTAGCATATTCCATAATAAAAACCCCCCTAAAAAACCCTTAACGGTTTGGGCGCGGCGCCCCGCCGAGCCGCGAGCGGTTCCCACGGCTCGGCGGGACGCCTCGCCCTACCTGAAGGGGGATTTTCATTCGCAAAAGGTATAAGGCGACAATCAAGAGGCGCGGCGATAAATGCCTTCGTCGCGGACGTTGTTGCCTTTTGTTCAATTTTTGGAAGCATCCCGGCTCCATGTCCAATTCCGTCGAAAACATCGTCATCATCGGCACCGGTTGCGCCGGGCTAACCGCCGCCATTTACACCGGGCGCGCCAATCTTTCACCGCTCGTCCTCGAAGGCACGCAGCCCGGCGGGCAGCTCACCACCACCTCCGAGGTGGAAAATTTCCCGGGGTTTCCCGGCGGCATCGACGGTTTCCAGTTGATGGACAACCTCCGCCAGCAGGCGGCCAAATTCAACGCCCGTTTCGAGACCGCGATCGTCAACTCGGTCGATTTTGCCTCCCAGCCGTTCCGGCTGTTCACCGACGGTCGCGAGATTCTGGCCAAGTCCGTCATCATCGCCACCGGCGCGTCGCCGCGCATGACGGGCGTGCCCGGGGAGAAGGAGCTTTACGGCGGCAAGGGCGTGACGGCCTGCGCCACGTGCGACGGCGCGTTTTACCGGGGCATGGAGGTCGCGGTCATCGGTGGCGGCGACAGCGCGTGCGAGGAGGCGCTTTTTCTGACGCGTTTCGCCAGCAAGGTCTGGCTGGTGCATCGCCGCGACACGCTGCGCGCGTCGAAAATCATGGCCGACCGCGCCATCTCGCACCCGAAAATCCGGGTGGTGTGGAACAGCGTGCCGGTCGAGGTGCTCGGCGTGGCCGAGGACGCGGTCAGCGGCCTGAAGGTGCGCGACACGCAGACCGGCGCGGAGTCGGCGCTGCCGGTGAAGGGCGTCTTTGTCGCCATCGGCCACAAGCCCAACACCGCCGCGTTTGCCGGCGCGCTCGCGGTGGATGACAACGGCTACCTGAAACCCGCCGCCGGTTCGCAAGTCCGCACGCACATCCCGGGCGTGTATGTGGCGGGCGATTGCGCCGACCATGTTTACCGCCAGGCGATCACGTCCGCCGGCATGGGCTGCCAGGCCGCCATCGAGGCGGAACGCTGGCTGGCGGAAAACGCCGCGTGCTGACACGCGCGGCGCGCGGCGCCGCCTTGGCCCCGGCCCTGTCATATAAATAATGATATAAGGACTCCCTGATGCCATCGGGGAGGTTCTAAATATAGACTTGTTCGTCAGCTTCGTTTCCGCTGCGAGTGAAGTCACGCGGAGCCGGTAGGGAGGTCTCTCCGAGACCTCCGTCGAGCGGAAAGGACGGCGTGAACTTTCATGGAGACATCAAGGCGCAGCCGCGGAGGCCTCGGAGAGGTTGCCCTGCCGGAGGCTGGTTGCGTTAGGTTGTCCAAAAGGACTCCTCCGCGTAACATCAGTTATACCAATTCCGAACAAAATTTATTCTTTTGGATGGAAAGCCGCCGTGCTGCACATTTCTTTCTATTTCCTCTTTATCTTTCTCTTTCTCCTCGTTTCCAACCAGTAATGGGAGGAAGGAAGAGAAAGAGGAAAGATAAAGAATAAAAAGAAAGAGCAAAATCGGACTACAAAAAGATAAATCTCATTGGGAATTGGTATAACAAACATCCGTCACGGCGAAAACCACGTTTCCGAACACGTCCAAGCAACAAAGCAACAAGCAACGAAAAATCCTCGCCCTCCTTTCCCCTGAAAATTTCGGATTTTCGATGGGCCGCCGCTCTTGCCGGCGCCGCCGTTACTTGTGCCGACCGTGGCGGATGATGTCCCAGACCACGTAAAGGCCGAGCATGGCGGAAATCAGGTAGCCGACCACGCCCAGCGCGGGGTAGCCGAACAGATACGGTCTCACTTGCGTCGTCATCATCATCGACGAGCCGACGATCAGCGAGCCGATCACCACGCCGAGCGTGATGCGGTTGGCGGCGGTCTTCATCGCGTCGTCGATGTCCTCAAGGCCGCGGTGCTGGAGTTTTATGGAAAAATCGTCGCGGCCCACCCGGCGCACGATCCTATACAATTCGCCCGGCAATTCCTGCACGCCGGTCGTGATCGAGTGGAACATCTGCACCGTGCTTTTCCAGAGCGCGCGGGGCGAGGCGCGCTCCTTTTTCAACGCCACGATCACCGGCCTCGCCGCCGTGCGCAGCTCAAACCGGGGATCGAGCGTGCGCGCCGTCTCTTCGATGGAGAGCACCGCCTTGGCCATGAGCGAGTAGTCGCGCGTCATGTTGATGCCGTTGCGCCCGAGCACATGCAGCACTTTCAGGATCGCCTGGCCGATCTCCTCGTGCCCGAGCTTCGAGTTGAAACTTTCGCGCAACGCGAGCGTGATGTCGCGCTCCATGCCGCGGTAGTCGATGCCGCCGTCGGGATCGCCGAGCGCCGAGGTGATCTGCACGATGCGCTCCGCGTCCTGGCCGAGCGCGGCTTGGAAAAGATCGGCCAGCGCGTAGCGCAGCCGGCGCGTGAGGTGCCCGGCAAGCCCCCAGTCGAGAAAACACAGCCGTCCGTCCGGCGTGACGAGCAGATTGCCGGCGTGCGGGTCGGCGTGGAAAAACCCGCCGATCAACACTTGGTGCATGAGCGATTCCGCGCCGTTGCGCGCGATGCGACGGCGCAGTTCGGGGGCGATTTTCGCGCTGGTGACCGGCTCGCCGTCGATGCGCTCCATCACCAGCACGCGCCGCGTGCAGAGGTGTTCCGCGACCCACGGCGCGTAAACGCGGTCGGGCATCGTGTTGACCGCGTTGAAAAAACGCATGTTGCGCACCTCGTTGAGAAAATCGAGTTCGCGCAGCATTCCCTGGCGCACTTCCTCCACGGCGGAGGGCACGTTGTAGGGCTGGAGCGAGGCGATGCGCTGGTGCGCCTGCGCGGCGAACCACGCGAGCAGCTCCAGGTCCTCCTCGACGGGTTTTTGCAGGTTGGGCCGCTGCACCTTCACCGCCACTTCGCGACCGTCGAGGAGTTTTGCGAGATACACCTGGGCGATGGACGCGCTCGCAATCGGCGTCTCGTTGAACTCGCTGAACACCTCGCCGATGTCCGCCTCAAGCTCGGTGGTGATGACCTCGCGCATCGCGGGAAACGGGAGCGCGGCGACGTGGCTTTGCAGCTTGCGCAACTCAAGGATCAGCGGCTGCGGCAGCATGTCGGGCCGCATGCTGAGGATCTGCCCGGCCTTCACGAAAGTCGGGCCAAGCTCTTCGAGCGCGAGGCGCGTGCGTTCCCATTTCGGGCGCTGCGGCCCGCGGCGTTGCGGCACGAGGCGGCGCCACCACGCGTCCGACGGCTCAAGCTGGTCGAGCAGGTCGGCGAAGCCGTGCCGGGCCAGCGCGGTGAAAATCTCCCGCGCCCGCCCGACATGGGTGATTACCCCGAATGGTTTCACGGTTCGCCCGCGCGGGTTGGCTCGGCGGCGAGTTTGTGCTCAAGCAGCGCGACGCGCGACTCAAGCGCGGCGAGGCGTTGCTTCACGTCGGCCTCGTTGCGAACGAGAAGGTCCTTGATTTTCGACTGCAAGGACGAGCTTGCCTCCTCGAACTCGCGCCTGCCCTGCTCCGAGATTTTCTCGGCCATGATGCGGGCGTCATTCGCGGAAATCCTGCCCTGCCGGACAAATTCCTCGAACACCTCCTCCGCTTTTTCCTTCGTGATGACCACGGCGCCCACACCCGCCAGCAATGTTTTTTTGATGGTGTCGATCATAGGTCGCCCAGCCTGCCCGCGAAACCGCCGTCCGCAACCTTAAAGCGGCCCGCGCGCTTAGAGCCTATCGCTTTATCCCTGATTAAACCCCGGCTTTTTTGCCTGTCCGGGAAGCGGAAATGAACCACGGAGGCCACGGAGGTCGCGAAGGGCGGGGGATGGCGGAAGGAGGGAGGAGGAAGGTGAAGGTGGGAGGTGGGAGGTGGAAGGGGGGAGGAGGAAGGAAGGAGGGAGGTGAAGGAGGACGGCAGGAGGGTTGTTCTCACGCAGAGACGCGGAGGCGCGGAGAGGATGTTTTAATCACTGAAAGTTACGCGGCGCGTAGTAATCCGCGGCCTGACGCAAGGACAGCCCTTATGCGCCGCTGCGTCGCGCCGCGTAACTTCAGATTTTAATGCTAACGTGCATTCAAAGGGGCATGAAGCGCAGCCGGTCAAAGGCAGGGCGAGGCCTTCCGCCGAGCCGCGATCATCCCGGTGCGCCACGATAGGCCGACGGCTCACCGGGACGGTTCACCCTGCCTTTGAATCGCGGCCATTTGAATGTGGATTGGAATCAACGCCTTGAATTTTGCATCACGGCGAAATCAAGGTTTCCTAACACGTCTATTGAATCGCACCCCGCCGAGACAGGCCGCGCCCGCCGCACCGGCAACAGGCCGCGCATCGTCCGCAACTCGCGCCCCTACGAAGACTGGAGGCCGCGCACTCTGCGCTGGAAACGGACGGCGCATCCGGCTACTCATACTGCCTCATACTGCTTCATACTGTTCATGCGCCTCGTCCCGGTCATTCTACTCGCCTGCCTCCCGCCTGCCGCCTTTGCGTCCTCGGATGAAAACGCCGCGCCCGCCGCGCCTCCTGCGTCTGCCGCGCCCTCTTCCGCCTCTCCCGCGCCCGCCGCTCCCGCATCAGCCGTCCCCTCCGCGTCCGCCGCCGTAGAGCTTGTGCGCCTCTGGCCTGGCTACCGCACAGCCGAGTCGTTCGACCGCATCGCGGAGTATTTCACCAACGAAGAAAACACCGGAGGAGAGCGCATCCTGCGCACGCAGCCGAAGGAACGCGCCGGGTATTATTTTTTGTTGCGCATGAAAAATGCCTCGCCCCTCGCCGGCGCCCGCATCGGGCTTGAGCTTATCACGGAGACCGCGCCGCAGCCGAAAACCCACATGTTCACGCTGGCCTCGCTGCCCGCCGGTCGGCAGGTGCTCCACATCGGCGTGACCGGCGCGGACTGGCCCGGCGGCCCTCGCGCGCACCCGGTCGCATGGCGGTTGCGGCTGTTTGCCCCGGATGGCCGCGAATTGCTCTCGGAACAGAGTTTCCTGTGGGGCGGCCGTCCAGTGCCGCCGGGGCAATAACCCCGCGAAGCCTTGCGCAAGGGCTGGGCTGTCTCTGGTCTGCGTAACCTCAATTAATAACTGATGTTACGCACTGCTGGTGTAGCGCAGGTTTCCAAACCTGCTGACGGGCCGAAGGCCCGCCCTGAAGCAGACTTGGAAGTCTGCGCTACGACCGAGGCAGCGCGTAACAGCAGTTAATAACTAATATTGCGTGGGCCGGCGTAATGCAGGCGCGGCAGCGCCGGTAGGGAGGCCTCTCCGAGGCCTCCGCCGAACGGAAAAAAAGTTTGAAAATTTCATAGGCCCCCGCGGCGTTTTCACGGAGGCCTTGGAGAGGCCTCCCTACCGGCGCTCCCGCGCCATCCCATCATTTTCAACGCTTTTCAATGTGACGGAATAAACGGGAAAGGCGCTAGCGGCATCGCCCGGATGAGAAAGAAGAAAGAGAAGGAGGAAAGAAGGCCGAGACCGAGACCGAGAAAGAAGAAAGAGGCCGAGACCGAGACCGAGGATGAGGACGATTTCAGGCGAAAATTCCCTTTATGAAAAACAACGGCATGGTTTTCTTGTCTCCTTGCTCCATGAACCCGTTGATTCAACACGCATGGCCATCCCTGCCGCCCGCGCTCGTGATAGCGTTCGTGTGCGGACACCTCGCGCCGGGCCTTGCCCCCGTCCACGCGCGGCAAGACGCGGCAGTATCGGGCACCCTGTCCGCCTTGGAGTCCGGCACCGCCGCCGGCGCCCCTCTTTCCCCCGACTCCGCCCCAGCCGCCCCGCGTCCCGGACGCGGCATCTCGCGCGCCTCCGCCGCCGCGCTCTCGGCGGGCATCACCTACGCGCCGCCCCCGCCCAAGCCGGTCGAGGACGAAAACGTTGACCTCCGGGACATCGACAAGCCGAAAAACGAAATCGTCCGCCTGCCCACTTACCACGTCACCGCACAAAAGCCGCCAGTCTTCACCGACCGCAGCCTTTACACCCGCGACAACCTTGAAAAACTCGCCATCTCGCGCTACCTCGGCAAGCTCGACACCAACTTCCTCAACCGCTGGACCCTGCCCGGCTTCTCCAACGAAGCCCGGGCCATGCAGATGTATTACGACGAAGAGCGGCGGAAAAACATGGAAACCACCGCGCAACAAGTCTCCCTCTACCGGCTCTCCGGCGACGAGGCCAAGGCCGGGCAAACGCAGCGGGATTACTACGATACCGCGCTGCGCCGTTCCAACCACGGCGAGCCGCCCGCCAGCCTGCGCCGCCACTAGTATTATATATCCGAGGTTACGCGAAGACGGAATTTCGCAGGGGCCGGAAAGCCCCATATCCGCGCTTGCGCTCGACGGCGCTTTTGCTGACATCCATCGCGACTATTTACTTATGAAACAACGCACCCTCGCCCGCGAAGTCTCTGTCCAGGGAAGCGCCCTCCACACCGGCGAAACCGTCACAATGACCATGAAACCCGCCCCGGCCGATCACGGGATCGTGTTCAAGCGCGTTGATTTGCCCGGCAGCCCTGAGCTTCGCCCGCGGGTGGACCAAGTCACCGACCTCGTGCGGGCCACGACCATCCAAGTCGGCCATGCCAAGCTCCACACGGTCGAGCACGTGCTGAGCGCGTTGCATGGCTGCGGAATCGACAACGTTCTCATCGAAATCAACGCCTCCGAACCTCCCATCATGGACGGCTCGGCCCGGCCTTTCGTAAACATGATCCTCCAAGGCGAACCCGTGGAGCAGGACAAAGACCGCGAGTATTTCACGCTCGACGCGCCCATCTCCGTCACGCACGGCAATTCCTCCATCATCGCGCTGCCCGCCGACGAACTCAAAATCTCCTGCACCTCCGCCGACGACCGCGGCATCCACACACAGCACCTTTCGCTCGTCATCGACCACGACACCTACATGACGCAGATCGCCGCGGCGCGCACATTCACCATTTACGAGGAAATCGAAGAACTGCTCAAACTCGGCAAAATCAAAGGCGGCTCGCTCGACTGCGCCGTGGTCATCAAAGGCGACAAAATCCTGTCGAAGGAACCGCTCCGCTTTAAGGACGAGTTTGTGCGCCACAAAATCCTCGACATCATCGGCGACGTGCTCCTCCTCGGCCTGCCGCTCAAGGCCCACATCGTCGCCACGCGCCCGGGCCACGCCATCAACGCCGGACTCACCAAAGCGCTTTACGAAAAACTGCTCGAACGCAAAAAAAAGCCCGCCCGCAAAAAAAACGCCCCCGACGCCGCCCTGCCGCCACTCCGCCCCGACGAAACCTCGCTCGACATCATGCGCATCCTCTCGATGCTGCCGCACCGCTATCCATTCCTGATGGTGGACCGCGTCATCGAATTCATCGGCGACACCGAACTCGTCGCCATCAAGAACGTCACGATCAACGAACCCCATTTCCAAGGACATTACCCCGAGGCGCCCGTCATGCCCGGCGTGCTGCAACTCGAAGCGATGGCGCAAGCCTCGGGCATCCTGTTGCTGCGCGGCACCAGCGTGGACGGACGGACGCCATTTTTCATGAGCGCCGACAAACTGAAATTCCGCCGCCCCGTGCGCCCCGGCGACCAACTCGTCATCAACGCCAAACTCACCAAAATTCGCGCCAACAAAATCGCCATCGCCGAGGCCACCTGCACGGTCGGCGGCAATGTGGTGTCATCCGCGGAACTCATGTTTACGCTCGCCGACACCGGAAGCGGCGAATGAGCGGAAAATGACGCATGACGAATGACGCATGACGCATGACGCATGAAAACCCTCCGCAAACGAATCCCATATAGACGCCCGTCTCCCCGGACGGCTTCGCCACCGCCAACAAAACACAACGCCTCATTCCCCATTCCTCATTCGCAATCCGTCATTTTAAACTAAATGGCCTCAACCATCCACCCCACCGCGGTCATCGAACCCGGCGCCGAAATCGGCGTCGATGTCGAAATCGGCGCCTACGCCTTTGTCGGCGGCACGACACGCATCGGCGACCGCACCCGCCTCCACCATCACGCCTGCGTCGAAGGCGACACCCACATTGGCCGCGCGTGCGAGATTTTCCCCTTCGCCAACATCGGCGCGAAGACGCAGGACTTGAAATACCACGGCGGCGCCACCGGCGTGCGCATCGGCGAACGCAACGTGTTCCGCGAATATGTCACGGTGCACGCCGCGACCGGCGACGGTGATTTCACCGTGCTCGGAAACGACAACCACATCCTCGCCTACTGCCACATCGCGCACGACTGCCGGCTCGGAAACCACATCATCATGAGCAGCTACGCGGGCCTGGCCGGACACGTCGTCGTGGAAGATCACGTGACCTTCGGCGCCAATGCCGGCGTGCACCAATTCTGCCGCATGGGCGCGTATGCGATGCTCGGCGGCTGTTCGAAAATCGTGCAAGACATCGCCCCCTTCATGATCGCCGACGGCAATCCCGCCGTCATCCGCTCCATCAACAAAGTCGGCCTCGAACGCAAAGGTTTCACCGTTGGCCAGCTTGAGCGCATCAAGCTCGTGCACCGCCTCCTGTTCCGCGAAGGGTTGAACCGCTCGCAAGCGCTGGAGAAAATCGCCGCGCACCCGCAAGCGGACAGCGCCGAGATGCGGAACATCCTGGAATTCGCGCGAAAGAGCGAGCGCGGACTCGCGCCAGGGGCGTGAGGAAAAAATCCCAAATCCCAAAACCGCAAACTGACGCTGCGCACGCCGAAGGCAAGGGGGCGTCATTCAAAGGAGTGTCATTTCCCCACTTCCTCTTTATTCTTTATTCTTTCTCTTTCATCAGGAGGGGGATGGGGTAAGGATAGAGAATAAAGATAAAGATAAAGAATGAAGAGGAAAGATTCCGGCGATGATACGACTTTGAATCGCACGCCGGAGGCTGGTGAGCGTTATTCAAAGGGGTGTCAGAAGCAAAAGAGATGAGGAAGCGCGCTCGCGCAAGAAGCTGCGGCGGCCCATCTCAAACGCCTTTTGGGGCCTTCGCAGGCTTCGTTTCCTAAAGAGGGCAGGGTAGGGAGGCCTCTCCGAGGCCTCCGCCGCGCGGGGTTGGCGGTTTGAATTTTCATGGGGAAAGCGAAGCGTTTTCACGGAGGCCTCGGAGAGGCCTCCCTACCGGCGCTTCCGCGCCAATCATTGTTTCCCATGCGACAGAATCATTAGGAAATGCTCTAATACCATTTGCGAATGAAAATCACATTTCAAGTAGGGCGAGGCGTCCTTAGTGTGATTTTCATTAGGAAATGGTATAACAACTGATGTTACGTGCCTCGGTCGTAGCGCGGGTTGTCTGGCTTCTCGCTTCGCTCGGAACCCAATCTGCTGACGGGGTGGAGGGTCGCCCTGGAGCAGACTGGGTTTCGAGCGAAGTGACAGTCCGCCAGTCTGTGCTACGATCGAGGCGGCGCGTAATATTAGTTATTAATTAAATAGGAGTCGATGGGAGGGTTTGGCGATGGGGGGGGATGGATTTATGGGTTTTTATACCCATTCCCAATGGAAATCACTCTTTTGTAGGGGCATCGCTTGCGACGCCCGGCTTGATAAGCGTGCACCAGCAACGGGCTTCGCAAGCGAAGCCCCTACATGGCTCTGCTTCTAAAGGGTCATGCCATTTCTTAATGAAAATCACACTAAGGAAGCCGTTAAGGGTAGGGCGAGGCATCCCGCCGAGCCGTGTGAGCCGCTCGCGGCTCGGCGGGACGC
>JAIRTK010000236.1 GCA_031254955.1 Opitutaceae bacterium | reverse complement strand
GGGGTGCGTGGTTCGGGCCGGGCAATCCGGTTGCGGCATTATTTGGAAGGTTTCTGCCACGGAGTGCGATTTACGGTGAGAGCATGCTTCCGGGGTCTTTCTCCGTTTCTCTTCCTCGTTCTTCGTTCTCGTTCTCGTTCTTCGTCATCTTTATCTTTATCTTTATTCTTTCCTCGTCCTCTTTCTCCCTCAGCGGCATCGCTCGGAGGCGAAAGGAGAAAGGAGAAAGGAGCACGCGCACGAGCACGAGGAAGAAAACGAGGAAAGAAGAAAGAGAACGATAAAGAGAACGAGGAACGAAGGCGGGGCTTTGGTTTGATGGGCACTCTTTGCCGTGCGGTTGTTCTCTGCGTGCTTGGCCGGGCCTTCCTTTTGCCCCAAGCTCTTTTCCCGCCAGCCCGAATCCCTTATTTTCCATGTCCGACCTCTTCCAGCGTTTTCTCCAAGCCTTCATCCCGCTCTTTGTCGCGATGGACCCAATCGGACTCGCGGCGCTCTTTCTCGGTTTCAGCCAGCTCCTGCCCGCCGAGCGTCGCAGACGCATTTCGCGGCAGGCGGTCTGGACGGCCAGCGCGGTGGCCCTGCTGTTCCTGTTTCTCGGGCAGGCGATTTTTCACGCGCTCAACATCACCCAGGGCGATTTCCAGATCGCGGGCGGGCTTATCCTGTTGATTCTCGCGTCGCGCGATCTCGTGCAGACGGACGATGCGAAGCAGTCCGCGATGCTGCCGGAGGATTTCGGCGTGGTGCCGCTCGGCATGCCTTTGATCGCAGGGCCGGCGGCGCTGGCGACCTTGCTCGTCTGCGCAAAGTCGGTCGGCATGCTCGTCACGCTGGCCGCGTTCGGCGCCAACCTCGTCTTCGTCGCGCTCGCATTTCGCTGGAGCGATCTGCTCGGGCGGCTCATCGGCATGACCGGCATGCGCGCCATTTCCAAAATCATTTCCCTGCTCCTCGCCGCCATCGCCGTTTCGATGATACGGCAGGGCTGGCTTTATAAAGGCTGAGGGAATTTTCGATGCTCGATTTTGACTGGACGCCGCCGCGCCCGCCGACACGGGAAGTGGCAGGTAATATCATTCCCGAACCCGTTTTGGAGTTTAGAGCATTTCCTAATTATTTTGTCGCATGGGAAACGCTCCTTGGGCGCGGAAGCGCCGGTAGGGAGGCCTCTCCGAGGCCTCCGGCAAGGCAAACGGGGTGCGAAGCCGGGGCTTTTATAGGGAAATCGGGGCGTTCTCGCGGAGGCCTCGGAGAGGCCTCCCTACCGGCGCTTTCGCGCCAGTCCTTTTGCGTTGGCGACACCTTAAATCGAAAAGGCTTTAGAGCGGTGGGGCGGTCTTGCCGAGACTGACGACGTTTGCCGGGGAATGCCGCGGTGGCGGCGGTTGTCAGGTTTCTCGCTTCGCTCGGAACGGCGAGACTGTCCTGCCCGATAAAGCCTATTTTTCATTGGGAAATGGTATTATGCGTCGGGGTTGGCGCCGGGGAGCTTTATTCGAGATACTTCGCCTGCAAGGCGGCGCGGGCGGGCGCGTCGAGGCCGAACTCGGCGGCGAGCCAGGCGTCCGCGCCGCCTCGGGACTCGATGGAGGCAAGCGCGACGGCGATGAACTCCTCGCGCGCCGCCATGAGCACGCGCAGGTGCTCCAACGCGAGGCCGTCGAGTTTGCCGGCGAGGGCGGTTTGCACGCGTTCGCGGTGCGGGGCGAGGGTTTGCTCGGTGCGCGTGTAGTCGGCGAGGAGGGTCGCGCGGTCCGCGCCGAGCGCGAGCAGCACGATGGCGGCGGCGACGCCGGTGCGGTCCTTGCCGACGGCGCAATGAAAGACCGTGGCCGCGCCCGGCTCCGTTTCGCGGAGGACGGCCATCAGCCGGCGGTAGGCGCGGTTTTCGAGCGGCAGCTCGCGGTAGAGGTCGCGCATGAATTTGCGCGGGTCGAGTTTTTCAAGGAATTCCGGGGTGTATTGGTCGATGGACGCGCCGGCGCCGCGTCCCAAGGGATTCGCGGGGATGTTTTCGTAGCGCGCGCCGTCCCAGAGCGCGTCGGGTTCGCGCGCGGTCTCGACGGCGTCGCGGAGGTCGAGCACCCGCGTGAGTCGCGCGGCGGCGAGGCGGGCGCGGTCGGCGGGCGTGAGGTGAGCGAGCGTGCCGGAGCGGAACAGCAGGCCGGGCCGGACACGGCGTCCGTTCGCGGCGGGCAGGCCGCCGAGATCGCGGAAATTGATGCCGCCTTCGAGCGGCGAGATGGTCAGGGGCGGAACGGGTGGTTGCTGGTTCATAAAACGGGAGGCGGTTGCGGCGTGTCGGGGCCGATCGGGACGGGCGGGCCGAGGAAGCGCGGACGCGTGCCAAGCAGGTTGACATCGAGGCAGGCGGCGAGGCGGGCGAATTGCTCGCGGATTTTCACCTTCACCGTATGGATGCGCGGCGGGTCCGGCGCGATGAAGCCCGACGCGCGCAGGCCGTTTTTTTGCGCGAGATAAAGCGCGCGTTCGATGTGGAATTTTTGGGAAATCACGAGGCATTCGCCGTCGCCGAGCCGGAAGATTTCCTTTGCGCGCACCACGGAGTCGAGCGTGCGGAAGCCGGCGTAATCAAGATACACCCGGCTGGCCGGCACGCCGGCGGCCACGAGATCGTCGCGCATGTCGGCCGGTTCGTTGTAGGCGGCGCGCGAGTTGTCGCCGCTGACGAGCAGCCACTCCACTTTGCCCGCGTGAAAAAGCGCGGCGGCGGTCTCGACGCGGTGTTTATAGTGCAGGTTGATCGCGCCGGATTTCAGGGAGCGCGCCGAGCCGAGCACAAGGCCGACGCGGTGGCGTGGCACGGTGTCGATGCCGGCGAAGCAGCGTCCGCGCGCGGCGGATTGGATGGCATGATTGGCCAGCGCAATGACCGCGAGGCCGGCCATCGTAAGCAGCAGGGCGGCAAGCCGGAAGGAGCGTTGTTTGAAGAGGCGGAGCGGGAAAATTCTTTGGCAAAGGCGCATGGGCGAATCGTCTCCCATCGCCGCAAAATTTGGCGGCAAGCACAAGGCGCAATGCGAGTCGAAGCTCGGAGTGATACGGCGATGAACTCGCCGTCGCGCGCCCAAGAGGCCTTTCAATCCACACTCCGAGCCGAAGCTCGGAGTGATGAGTTCGGTGCCGCCGACTTGCACGGATTTCTGAATCTTTCAATCCGCAATGCGTCGCCGCGCTATGCCTTCCAAGGCAATTTTGAGGATTTCAAGAACTCACGCGGAGACGCGGGGAGGCAAAGAGTCATTGTTTTTATTAACTGATACCCGTTCCCAATGAAAATCACTCTTTTGTAGGGGCGTCGCTTGCGACGCCCGGCTTGATAAGCGTGAGCCAGCAAAGGCCGTGCTCCTGCAACGGGCTTCGCAAGCGAAGCCCCTACATGGCTCTGCTTCTAAAGTGTCCTGTTCACTGGGAATGGGTATGAGGTTACGCGGAGGACACTTTGTGAGCCACCCAGCGCAAACCGGTCCAAGGTAGGGAGGACTCTCCGAGGTTGCCGTGACCACGCTTCGATTTTCTCATGAAAGTTCCTGCCGCCTGTCCTGCGCGGCGGAGGCCTCGGAGAGGCCTCCCTACCGGCGCGGAACGCCGTTCACGGGCGGGGTCGCCCGTGTTACGCAATCCCACGGGCGAGTTGCCCGTGTCACTCGAACCGGCACTTCGCGCATTCGGCTTACTTGTAGATTTGCGTTTTTTTCCACGCGGGGCGGTCGGTGAAGGTCGGGGTGTGCTCCGTTTTCGGGGCGTGGTCGCGGGCGTAGGTCAGGATGGTGATCTGGCGGCGCGTGTCGGGGGCAAGCGCGGTTTGCAGGAGTTGCCC
>JAIRTK010000214.1 GCA_031254955.1 Opitutaceae bacterium | reverse complement strand
CCGCCCAAGGCGGTGAACGCGCCGCCGAGGGCGACGGAGTCGCTGATGGTGATGGTGAGGCCGTTGTCGAGGGTGAGGGAGGAGGAGTCGCCGGTGAGCCGCACGGTGCCGCCGGTGGTGAGGGTGTTGGTGGTGGGGTTCGCGCTGCCGGTGCCGAAGATGATTTCATCGGCGCGCAGCGGCAGGGAGTGGTTTGCCAGCGCGAGCAAGATGCCCGACAGGGCGGCGCGGCGGAGGATTTGTGTGAGGACTGTTTTCATGGCGGGAAGGAGGCGGCGGGAAGGATGAGAAGGGAGGTGGAGGCGGCAGGAGGGATGAGGAGGGAGGGATGAGGAGGGATGAGGCGGGAGGTGGCGAGAGGCGGCGGGGGAGTTATATGATGTGCTGATGTTACGCGGAGGGCGTTTTTGGAGTGCGGTGACTTGTCACCGCTTTTGACGGGCCGACTTGTCGGCCCGCGACGGATTTCCCTTGGGCGGCGGGGCGGCGCGACAGGTCGCGCCGTCAAAAGCGGCGAGAGCTCGCCGCACTCCATAACAGGCGTCGTCGCGCGCGGCGGTTGTGTGCCGCGTAACATCAGTGATGTTTTTGTTTAACATTGGCGCGGGAGCGCCGGCAGGGTGGCGCGGCGGAGGATTTGTGTGAGGACTGTTTTCATGGCGGGAGGGAGGCGGGGGGCGGGATGAGGCGAGAGGCGGCGGCGGGAGGGATGAGGAGGGATGAGGCGGGAGGTGGCGGGAGGTGGCGGGGAAGTTATATAATGTGCGGATATTACGCGGAGGGCGTTTTTGGAGTGCGGTGACCTGTCACCGCTTTTGACGGGCCGACTTGTCGGCCCGCGACGGATTTCCCTTGGGCGGCGGGGCGACGCGACAGGTCGCGCCGTCAAAAGCGGCGAGAGCTCGCCGCACTCCATAACAGGCGTCGTCGCGCGCGGCGGTTGAGTGCCGCGTAACATCAGTAATGTTTTTGTTTAACATTGGCGCGGGAGCGCCGGTAGGGAGGCCTCTCCGAGGCCTCCGCCGGGCGGGGTGACGGTTTGGGCTTTCATGGGGAACTCGAAGCGGCATGAGAAAAGCGAAGCGTTCTTGCGGAGGCCTCGGAGAGGCCTCCCTACCTTGGGGCTTGTGAAATTCGATTCTCCAAGGCCAAAGCCGGTTCGACACGAGATCGCGCCCTGCGCCCGCTGCCGCAGCAGCCGGGCTTGGTCTTGCGTCAGGTCGCGTGTGCGCGGGGGGCTGTTCAGGAATTCGCGGCCTGACGCGAGGTCAGGCCCGACGGGGGCGGCGGCGGGCGTAGGGTTCGACCTGGTGGCGGGCCGGGTTTGGAGGGCGCGGCTTGAGGCGGGGGCGGGTGCTGCAAAATTTTCCGTGATGCGTAACATCAGTTTATAAATTAAAAGGTCACGCTGGTGTTCAGGGACCAGCTTCGCGGGTCGGCGTAGGAGGAGGATGCGGCGGAGCGTCGGTTGAGGGTGATGTGGTTGAGGGCGTTGTTGATGTTCAGCGTGACGCGCCACTGGGTGCGGCCGGTCTTGAAGGCGTAGCCGGCCATCAGGTTCACCAAGGTGCCGCCGGCGCCGCGGACGGGGTTTCTGTCGCCGTCGTAATATAAAATCACGCCGCTTCTGTAATTGAGGCCGCCGCCGAGCGTGAGGCCTTTCAGCCGTCCGTGGGTGAAGGCGTAGCGCGTGAACATGTTGGCGGTGTGGCGGCTGACGCGGAGCGATTTCGAGCCGGGGATCTGGCCTTTTAGAAATTCCTTCAGGTTGTCAATGCGATCGCCGATGGAGTTCGCGATCGCGGGGTCGGACGCGGCCATCGCCTCCCATTGCGGCATGTTTCTTTCTATATATGCGCGGGTGAGCGCGGCGGTCTCGGAGGTCTCGTTGTCCGCCAGTCCGTAGCTGGCGCGGAACGCCCACGCGCGGGTGAGGTTGAGGTGGACGGCGGCCTCGAAGCCGCGCCCGCGGATGTTTTCCATCTCGCGGCGGTCGCTGTCCTCGCCCGGCAGGTCGTTGTTTATCCAGCCGGGATGCTGCGTGTTGATGTCGGTGTCGTTCCAGATGGCGTTGATTTGGGTGAGCGGGTTTATATTAAAAGAGGTGAACGTGATGACATTGTATTTCTGGGTGATGTCGTAGAGGCTGGCGGAGATGGAGAGGCGGTCGTTGAGCGCGCTGTAGCGGATGCCAACCTCCTTACCGGCGCCGAGGCGGGGCGGCGGGTTGTTGCCGTCAATAAGAAACACGGGCTGGCTGGCGGGGCGGTAGGATTGCGAATAGTTAAAGGTGAAGGAGAGCGGTTTCCACCAGTTGTATATGATGCCGGCCATGATGGAGGTGTTGTTGACATCGAGGGTCGTGCGCTCCGGGGAGGCGGGGTCGTAGGCGTAGATGCGCGTGACCTCGTCGAGCAGGGCTTCGTGGGTTTTGTTTTTCGCATAATCGCGGCGGATGCCGAGGGTGGAGCGGAGGATGCCGCCGAAGTATTCGCCGGAGGCGGAGAGCTGGCCGTAGGACATGGAGGTTTTCGTCGCGTCCATATTCACGGTGGGGGCGAAGTAGGAGACGACGCCGGTGCCGTGGGGGTCGTCAATCAGGCCGTCGAAGCCGAGGGCGCCGGGGGCGCGCGCGTCGGATATATAAATGCGGCGGTAGAGGTATTTGCTGGTGATGGTGTGGTTGGCGAGGGCGACGGGGTTGTCCCAGATTTCGGCGGAGGTCCAGCGGTCGGAGGATTCGGAGCGGGCGCCGATGCCGAGGTGGAAGCGTTGTTTTGTCCAGGAGAGCCGGTGCCAGTCATAAACGAGCGCGGCGCGGTAGCTGTGGCCGGCGAATTTTGTCCAGCTTTTCTGCCAGCGGTAGTCCGCGTAGGCGTCGCCGAAGTGGGGGTTGGGGGTGATGTTGTCGGGGAGGAGCGGGTTGGGGTCGCGGTGGAGGTAGGTGATGCCGTTGGGGAGGAGGCCGTCGCGGGTGTAGGTTTGGTAATTATAGGCCAGCTCGAAGGTGAGGTTGTGGGTGAAGCGGTGCTCGAACCAGGCGGTGACGGTCCAGTATTCGCGGTTGTTATAGGCGTCGGGGCCGGTGAGTTGCAGGTCGCGCGGGTAGAGGGATTCGTCGGTGACCGGTTTGGAGTTGTTGCCGGAGGGGAGGTTGGTCTGGCCCATGCCGTTCCAGTCGCGCAACTGTCCGGTCGCGTTGTCGTAGATATACCAGAAGCCGGGGGTGGCGGCGTTTGTGCCCATGCGGTTGGTGCCGTAGGCGGAGCCGCCGGCGGAATAGCGGGTGTGCGCGGGCGAGCCGGCGGCCTCCCAGACGGAGTATTGTTCGCGGGGGAGCGAGAAGCCGGGGTGGGAGTCGAGTTTTCCGTATTCGCCGGAGAAGCGGAGCTGCGTCATGCGGCTTAGTTTGAAGGTGGTCGAGAGGTGGGCGCTTTTGCGGGTGTCGCCCACCCAGTCCTTCCAGCTTTCCTTTTCGTCGTAAACGGCGTTGAGGCGGAGCGCCCAGTTTCTGGTGACGGCGCGGTTCCAGTCGAGCGTGCCGCGACGGCGGCCCCAGGAACCGAGACGCGCGCCGAGGGTCGCGCGGTTCCGCCAGTGGGCGCGTTTGGTGTTGATATTCATCACGCCGCCCGGCTCGGCGTCGCCGGCAAGGACGGCGTTCGGCCCGCGCATGAAGTCGAGGCGTTCGTAGCTGTAGCCGTCGGCGGGCAGGTGCCAGATGAAAAAGTCGCGCGTCTGCCAGGCGGTGCGGAAGCCGCGAAAGCTGAAGCTGCGCAGGTCGGGGCCGCTGCTGGAGTCGCCGTCGTTGGGATTAAATTCGCCGCCGAGGGCGTAGCGGGAGGCCTCGTAGATGTCGGTGGCGCCGATGTCCTCCAGAAATTCCTTGGTGAGCACGTCAACGGACATGGGGATGTTTTTGAGGTCCTCGCCGGTGCCGGTGCCGGCGAGGGTGGTGGAGGCGTGGTAGCCGATGTCGCGGGTGTCGGTGACTTCAAAGACGGAGAGGGTGACGATTTCGTCGTCGGGGGGCGGCGGGAGCGGCGGGGCGGGCGTCTCCTGACCCGCCAGCGGCGGGAGCGCCGCCAGCAGCAGGGTCAGCGCGGACGGCATGGAAATGTTCACCGTTCCCCGGCGGTTCGGGGGGACGGGCGGATTTGGATTGAGGGGCTGTTTTTTCATGGTGACGGCTATAAGGCTTATCCCTTATTTAAGATTTCTCTTTTTTTAACGACGGAGGCGCGGAGGGCACGGAGTTCGGAGGGAGGATTTTTTGTCTAGCGCGGAGACGCGGGGGCGCGGAGGGAAAACGCGGACTGCTCCGCGTCTCCGCGCCTCCGCGCGAGAAGAACAAACCATTCAAAATAGCGAGGAATCATATAAACAGAGGGGGTGGTTTTTATTATTTCCGGGAATCGGCGCTTAAAATTTTCCGCGTTTTCCGAGGCAAAGGAGCAGCGCCATCGCGGCGGCAAAACCCACGGAGGGCGCGCCACCGCCGCCACCGCCGCCGCCGCTGGTGGAGCCGCCGCCGCCGGCTGCCGGCGGAACCGGGGGCGGAGCGGAGCCGTCGCGGACGGGGAGCGTGGTCACGTTGTCCTGCTCGTCCATCACGCGGAGGACGCGGTTGCCGGTGTCGGCCACGTAGAGCCTGCCGTTTTCGTCCAGCGCGAGCGCGGCGGGATGGTCGAACCATGCGTTTTCGCCTTGGCCGTCCTTGAGTCCGGCGAGGCCGGGCACGGTGTCCGCGCCGGGCAGGCCGGCGAGGGTCGTCACCGTGCCGCCGGCGATGAGGCGGAGGGTGGAGTTGCCCGTGTCGGCCACGTAAATCTCCCCGGCGCCGTCCACCAGCAGGCCGCGCGGCGAGCGGAAGCGCGCGGCGGTGCCGGTGGCGTCCGCGCCGCCCGCTTGTTCCAAAACGCCGGCGAGCGTGGTGACTTCGCCGGTGGCGGCGATGATTTTGCGAATGGCGTGGTTGCCGGTGTCGGCCACGTAGAGCACGGTGTCGGCGCCGGTGCCGGTGGCGGCGATGCCGACGGGCGAGCGGAAACGCGCATCCGTGCCGGTGCCGTCGAGCGCGCCTTCCTGTCCGGGGCCTCCGGCCAAGGTGGTGACCAGCGGGCCTGCCGTGCCCGCGGAACCGGAGAGCGTCGGAAGACCGGAGGTGATTTTGCGGATGACGTGGTTGCCGGTGTCGGCCACGTAAAGCACGGTGTCGGCGCCGGCGCCGGTGGCGGCGATGCCTTCGGGATGGTTGAAGCGCGCGCCGGTTCCCTTGCCGTCGGCATGGCTGGCCGAGCCGGCCTGCCCGGCCAGCGTGGCGACGCGCGCATCGGGCGAGATGGCGCGGATGGTGGAGTTGCCGGTGTCGGCCACGTAAAGGTTGCCGCCGCGCACGGCCAGCGCGCCGGGCGCGTTAAAGAGCGCGGCGGCGCCGACGCCGTCCAGCCTGCCGGACGAGCCTGACACGCCGGCAAACACGCGGACGCGGTGGTCGGGCGTGATGAGCTGGATGGTGTGGCGCGCGGTGTCGGCCACGTAGAGGTGGCCGGCGCGGTCAGCCGCGATGGCGGCGACTTCGCCGAAGGGGCCGCCGGTCGCGGCGGGGTGGACGACCACGATGGCCGTATCGCTGGTGGTGCTGCCCGTCTGGTTGGACACGACGACATCGTAGAAGCCGGCGTCGGCCAGGGCGCCGGGCAGCGTGAGCGCGGGGCCGGTCGCGTCGGGGATGGGCACGCCGTCCTTG
This sequence comes from Opitutaceae bacterium, assembly GCA_031254955.1. Lineage (GTDB taxonomy): Bacteria > Verrucomicrobiota > Verrucomicrobiia > Opitutales > Opitutaceae > Termitidicoccus. The sequence continues at coordinate 2,799 of JAIRTK010000214.1, read as the reverse complement.
CGCCATTGGCAGGTGACATCCGCGCCGATTTCCAGCGTGGTGACGGAAAGCGTCACCGGCGCGCCTTCGTCCACTTCGGCGCCGGCGGGTTGCCCGATGAGCGCGGGACCCGTGGGCGCGGAGGACGCGGCGATGAGCAGGCGAGGTCCGTAGGCCGCGCCGGTCGCGTCTTCGCGGGCGCCTTCGCGGGTGACGATGCGGATGCCGCCCAGTTGCGTGTCGCCGGGGGTGTGGTTGGGCTGATTGGGATACTGCGGCGCGATGTCGGGGTCGAGGGTCCACTCCATGCGGTGATCCTGCACGATGAGAAACGAGGCGTAGCCGTCGTCCTGACGGCGCACGAAGTCGGTCACGTTGACCAGCGTCCCGGCCAGCGTGTCCGTGGTCGCGACCAACTGGCCGAGGATGGAGGCCGGGCCGCCTTCCTGATTGTTGACGATGTTGTTGGCGATTTTGTTGCCGGGAGGGATGTCCTGTTTCAACGCGGAGCCGAGCGAGGCCCATGTCGCGGCGGCCTCGTCCCAGTCGTCGTCGTCGAGGCCGTAGACATGCGCCTGGATGCGGGCGGTGCCGCCGGTGGCGGCGGCGAGCAGGTCGAGCAGCACGATCTGCATGTCGGCGGGGGCGATGGCGGGCACGCGGAATTTCAGCAGCGCGACGCTCCGCCCGTCGGCGGTGAGGCCGTTGCTGCGCGCCACCATTGCCCTGTTGCCGCCGCCGGGCGTGTGTTTCGCGGCGCCGTCGGCGAGGTGCGTGTCGGCGATGGCGGGGACGACGAGCGTGGTCGTGCCGCCGGGCATGGGCGCCTGGGGGCGCGTGGAAATGGAAACGAGCGCGACCGATTGCGGGCGCAACGTGAGCGGGCCGATGCCGCCCGCGGCCACCGTGGCGCGGGCGACCACGCCGCCGTGGCTGCGATCGCTGACTTCCTCGATGGTGAAGAGGTTGCCCTCGGGCAGGCCGAACGCGGAGAGGTCGAGGTCGAGCGAACGTTCCTCGGCGGCGCGGTTGGAGGCGAAGACGTGGAGCAGCCCCGCCGTGTCGTCGCGGGTGACGAGCAGGTGGAGGTCGGCGGGCAGCGGGTCGCCGGTGCAGGCGAAGCGCGGGAGCGCGCCTTGGGCTGCCTTGAGGAAGAGGCGGTAAACCTCGGCGACTTGCGTGGCGCCGCCGTAGTTGTAGCCGCCGGCCTTGTCGTTCACATAGTGCGTGCCGTTTTTCCGCACCGGATACACGGGATTGGGGACGTCGGTGACATCGACTTGGACGGTCTGGCCGAAGAGGAAAAGATAGAGTTGCCTCGTGTCCGCGCGGGTGAGCGCGACGAGGGTGCCGCCGAACGAGGAGTAATGCTTCGGCTGGTCGGCCGTCTCGGTGTTTCTGCGGGAAGTCGCGATGTCGGTGGTGTTGAACTCGGTCAGCCCGATGTCATAGGGCGTCTCTCCGGCTGCGTCCGTGATCGGCTTGATGAGATCGCGGATGCGGTTGATGAGGGCGCCGTAGGCGAAATCGGGATCGCGTCCGTTGAGGTAGCGCTGGTGGTTGAAAAAATGGAAGTTGCGCCACGCGGGGTCGGTCGTGCCGTCGAAGCGGAGGTGGCGGGCGTTGACAGCGTTCACGGCCCACTCGTCCGGGTCCACGGGGGAGTTGCCCGAGGGATAAACATCAGTCTCCCATCTGAAATAACTGGTGCAGTGCGGCGCGAAAATCTCGGGCTTGAGATTTTTTCCGTAGCGGGTGTTGACATCGGCAATCGCGCCCTGGATGGCGTCGGAGGCGAGCAGAAGGAGCCGGTGCCACTGCTCGTAGGTGGGGGTGTCACCGATATTAGGCTCATTATACATGCTATACCGGACAACGTCGAAGTCGCGGCTCATCAAAAATGCATGGGTGTAATAATACCGCCAGATCAGCCATTTGGCGGCCCAGTCGTCATCGTCCGCAATCTCGAACGCGCTCCCTCCGGCGGTCATCTGGACGAGGATGTCCACGCCCTGCCGGCGCAGCTCGCGGAACATCGGCGCGGTGAAAAACCTCTGCCCGCTGACGGCTTGGAGCGTGTTCTCAAACCGGCGCTCGAACCACGGCCAGTCGATGACGCTGTTGTCGAGCGGCTGATCCGGGTTCTCGGCGTTGGCGCGCAACGCGGCGCGGCGCTGCATGAACTGCTCAAAAGTGTCCGCGCCCTCGCCGGCCTTGGCGGCGGCCAGGTCCGCGTAGGGATGCACGACATCCGTCAGGGACGGCCCGCGCAGCACGCGCGCGGCCTTCGCCCCGGTGTAGCGCCACCAGTCGGGGGCGTTGGTGCCGGGCAGGAAGTGGCTCGCATTGTAACCGAGCACGGCGGGCGTGACGCCCTCCGTCGAGGCGCTCACGGTGATGGTGAGCGGAGCGGAGCGCGCGGACGGCGCGAGGAACCACGCGGCGGCGACGGCGGCGACGGCGGCGAGCCGGGCGGCGCGGGCGGAACGGATGAGGCGGGAGGCGCGGATGAGTTTTTTGCGGGGAATCATGGCGGGATGGTGATGGCGAGGTGACGTGCGGGAAGGGCCTGGGTGAAATGGGTTACACGTGTAAACTGCTGAAAAAACAAGAGGCTGGAAAAACAATCCCTGCCGGCGGAAGGCATGGCGGGATGGCGGATGGGATTTGGGAACGGAGGGCTTTTCTGGAGAAGGGCGAGGGGGGCCGGGAGCGGGTGGACTGGTTTTTAGTTACTCGTGTAACACACCCGCCGCCCCTGTCAACCCCTTTTCATTATTTTTCCCGGACCGGGGCGCGCGATTGACGCCCCGGCGCCGG
>JAIRTK010000205.1 GCA_031254955.1 Opitutaceae bacterium | reverse complement strand
AGGTGGTTCCTCGCTCTTTTCGATGGCGGACGCGCGCTGGCGCAAGGAGGGGCGGCGTCCCGCCGCCCGACGAGGCGCAACGCGCCTCGCCCGTCCGCTCGCTCACCTCGCCCGTCCGTCCGCTCGCTCACTCACCTCGTCCATCCGCCGGCAGGCAATCCGAAAACCCGTGTGCATCCGTCCGCATCCCTGCGAAACGGGCGCGGGCTTTGCCCGCGTCGGGCGGCGGGACGCCGCCCCTCCTTGCGCCAGCGCGCCACGATGCAGGCTCCGCTTTTCGGTTCATCCTTTTCCAGGCATTCAAAATAGCGGGGAGCCACCAAGGTTAACCCGAGACCGTGCGAACCGTGTGGCACAGACGCTTCGAGTAGCACAAGCATCCTCGCCCGTGCCACCCGCGACCCACCCATGCCACCCGCGTCCTCGCCCACGCCTCGCGGCCCGTCTGGGCCGTCCGGAGCGCATTGGCTCGCGTTTAGTTTTGGGCACTTTGAAAAAATTCAAATTTTACCGATGCCAAGGTAGGGAGGCCTCTCCGAGGCCTCCGCCGGACGGAAAGGGGGCTTGAATTTTCAGGGAGACATCGAGGCGTTTTCGCGGAGGCCTCGGAGAGGCCTCCCTACCTCCTTTGGGCATTTTTCAAGGTGCCTCCTAGCCGGGGACAGGCGCATTGGCGATGCTCGGGGATAGGTGTTTGGCGATGCTTTGCGGTGGCGGTTATTCGCTTTGCACCTTGATTTGCGCGGGAGCCAAGCCTTCGCTTTCGGCGTGAAGGGCGATTTCGCCTTTCTCGCCGGGCCGGGTGCGGAGGATGACGAGGGCGAGGGCGTTGTAGGCGCGGCGGGCGGGGGATTGGAAGGAGGTGTGGTCGGTCGCGTCGCCGTTGTCGGTGGCGGCGATTTCGGCGGGGCCGGTCACGCGGAAGCGGAGGGCGTTTTTGCTGCGCGGGACAGGACGGCCTTCGGCGTCGGCGACGGTCACGGTCACGAAGGCGAGGTCCCGCCCGTCGGCGCGGAGGCGCGCGCGGTCGGCGGCGAGCGCGAGTTTCGCGGCGGGGCCGGCGGTGCGCGTGACGGCTTCGGCCCAGGGTTTCGGATTTCCGTTTTTCCATGTGACGACTTTCAACTCGCCGGGTTCGTAGGTGACATCGTCCCAGCGGAAGCGGTATTCGAGCGGGGCGCGTTTTTTGCGTCCGAGGGATTTTCCGTTGAGAAAGAGTTCGGCTTCGTCGGCGTTGGTGTAAACGTGCACGGGGGTGATTTCGCCGAGGCGTTCGGGCCAGTTCCAATGCGGCAGGATGTGCGCCATCGGCAGGTCGGGGCGCCATCGCGCTTGGTAGAGATAGAAGCGGTCTTTGGGAAACCCGGCGAGATCGACGATGCCGAAATAGGAGCTGCGCGCGGGCGTGCGGATGCGCCCGAGCGCGGCCAGTTCCTTTTCGGCGCGGGCGCGTCCGGCGGGGTCGGAAAAGTTCAGGAGATTGGTGGCGTCGTCGTTGTAGGGGGTGGGTTCGCCGAGGTAGTCGAAGCCCGTCCAGACGAACTCGCCGAGCACGGCGGGGTTTTCATCCTGGGCGCGCCATTCGTCGTCGGGCGTCGTCGCCCATCGGGGGGCGTAAAGGTCGTAGGAACTGACTTGGTTGTCGGCGCGTCCGTCGTTTTTGTTTTCGCTGACCGGGAAAAAATACTCGCCGCGCGAGCTGAGGGTCGAGGCCGTCTCGGCGCCGAGCAGCGGGATGTGCGGGTGCGCGGCGCGGAAGCGCGCGTATTCGTGCGGTTTGTAGTTGTAGCCGACGATGTCCACCACGGCGTGGAATCCGCTGTAGCCGGCGCGCACGCCGTTGAAGCCGCAGGCGATGGGGCGGGTGCGGTCCTCTTCGCGCACGATGGCGGCGAGGCGGGCGGCGAGTTTCCAGCCGTCGGAGCGTCCTTGCTCGCGGATTTCGTTGCCGATGCTCCACTGGATGATGCTGGGGTGGTTGCGGTCGCGGCGGACGAGGGCGCGCAGGTCCTTCTCGTGCCAGTCGGCGAAAAAGCGGCTGTAGTCGTCGCGTTTCTTGCCCATCGCCCAGCAGTCGAACGCCTCGTCCATGACGAGGAAGCCCATGCGGTCGCAGAGTTCGAGCAGCTCGGGCGCGGGCGGGTTGTGGCTGGTGCGGATGGCGTTGCAACCCAGCTCGCGCAGGATTTCGAGCTGGCGTTCCATCGCGCGGAGATGGAGCGCCGCGCCGAGCGCGCCGAGGTCATGGTGCAGGCACACGCCGCGAAGGGGCACGCGTTCGCCGTTCAACAAAAACCCGCGGTCCGCCGTCGTATCTGTTTTGCGGATACCGAACGGCGTCGCCACGCGATCGACGGGCGCGCCGCCCGCGCTGACCAGCGTCTCGGCGACATAGCGGTGGCGCGCGTCGAGGCTCCAGAGGCGCGGGGCGGCGAGGGTGACGGTGTGCGAGTAGTTCGCCTGGCGCGCGGCGTCCACTTTTACCCGTGCGGGTTTGCCGATCGCCACGGGCGGGCCGGCGGGCCGGCCTTGCGCGTCAGCGGCGAAGACGCGCAGGGCCAGCTCGACGTTCGCGCCCGTGGCGGTCGTGTTGTCCAGCGTGACGGCGACATCGACGGTGGCTTTCTCGCGCGTGACGGACGGCGTGGTGACAAACACGCCCCAGTGCGCGACGTGCACGGGATGGGTTTTCACCAGCCAGACGTTGCGGTAAAGCCCGCCGCCGGGATACCAGCGCGAGGATTCGCGGGCGTTGTCGAGGCGGATGGCGAGGGTGTTTCTCGCGCCGGGCCGCAGGTGCGGCGTGAGATCGACGCGCCACGAGGTGTAGCCATAGGGCCAGCCGCCGATGAGCCTGCCGTTGAGCCAGACGAGGGCGTTGGACATCGCCCCGTCGATATCGAGTTGGACGCGGCGCCCGGCGTCGCCGGCGGGCGAGTCGAAGTGCTTGCGATACCACGCGACGCCGAACCACGGGAGCTTGCCGGTCTCGCCGGGCAGGTCTTGCTGAAAATCCCCCTCCACGCCCCAGTCGTGCGGCAGGTCCAGCGCGCGCCAGCCCGAATCGTCGAAGTCCGGCTGCGCCCAGGTGGTGCCGTTCGCATGATGGGTGTCGGGCGTCGGCGCCTCCGCGGGGACGCGGCGCGGCGCGACGGCCAGCAGGTGGTCGCCGGTCGGCAGCACCCAGTCACGCACGCGCTCGTAGTCCAGCGCGCCGCCGATGTGCGCGGGGTCGCCCCGCTGGAAAAGCCAGCCGTCGTTGAACGCGATGCGCTCGCGCGCGGGCCGGATGTCACCGGCGTCCGAAACCGCCGGGGCGGCGTCCGTCGCCGCGCCCAGCGCGGGCGCGGACAGCAGGCAGAGGAGCGCCGTGGATTTTTTAATGTGGCGCGGCAGGCCGGGCGCGGCGCTCGCGGGAGACGGAGTCTGGCTCATGGGGGCGGATGGAAAATTCGACGGCATGGGAAAGTCGGTTGAATCGCTTGTAAAGTCATCTTCACCCGCGGGGCGGATGGAGGGCGCGCCCCAAAGTGAGGACACACAGCCGCCCTCTTTCTTCTTTCCTCTTTCTCCCGCCACCGGCACCGTCCGGAGGAGAAAGAGGAAAGATAACGAGGAAAGAGGAAAGAGGGAAGAAGAAGGAGGGTGACGTGTCCTCGCTTTGAATTGTGCCCTTGGATGGAAATTCGGCGGCATTATAAAGACCCCGGCGCGAAACGTCTTTACCATAAAAGGTAATTATATTATTGTTTTGGCCATGAAAAACAAGGCGCCCCGGCGGTCGTTCCACATGCACCTGCTCAACCTCGAAACCGGCTGGGAGTATTCGCGCAACATCATCCTCGGCGCGCGGCATTACGCGTTCACCACGGGGCGCATCAAGCTCAGCAACAGCCCGCTCAAGCGCGGCGCGGAGCTTGCGGACATGGTGCGCGAGCAGCACATCGACGGCATGATCGTGCTGGTGCGCGAAAAGGCGGCCGAGCGAAAGCTGCTCCGGCTGCCCGTGCCGTGCGTCAACATCTCCAACGTCATGCCGTCCACGCGGCTGCCGCTGGTCACGCAGGACGACGAGGCGGTGGGGCGGCTGGCGGCGGAGCACCTGCTCGCCTGCGGCTGCACGGCCTTCGCGTGCTGGGGGCAGCGCAACGCGCGTTTCTCGCAGGAGCGCATCAAGGGCTTCCGCCACACGCTGCACGGGCGGATGCCGTGGGCGAAGTGCGTCGTGGGCGAAGGCCCGGCCCTCCTGTCCGAGGAAGGCGCGCCGCTCATCGCGCGCATGCGCGCCTGGCTGGGGAAACTGCCCCGCCGGCTCGGGATTTTCGGCGTGCTCGACCCGTTTGCCCTGCACCTCATCCGCGCCGCCCAGGAGATCGGGCGCACTGTGCCGGAGGACATCGCGATCATCGGCGCGGGCGACGATGAATTTTGGGTGGATTTTGAAAACGTGCCGCTTTCGAGCGTGAAGCTGCCCGCGCGCCAGATCGGCTTCGAGGCGGCGGCGCTGTTGCACAAGTTGATGGGCGGGCGGAAGCCGGCGGCGTCCGCGCGCCGCACGCCGGGCGAGCTGCATCTGCCGGTGACGGCGGTGTCCGCGCGCCGCTCGACGGACGTGCTGTTTGTCGAGGACGAGGCGGTGGCGCGCGCGGTGGCGTTCATCCGCGAGCACGCCTCGGAGAACGTTTACGTGGAGGACGTGGTGCGCGCGTCGGGCATTTCGCGCAGCGGCCTGAAAGTGCGCTTCAGGCAGGCGCTCGGACGCCCGATCCTCAGCGAAATCCAGCGCGTGCGCATCGCGCGCGCGCAGTATTTTTTGCGAACCACGGACATGAAGCTGACCGCGATTGCCGAGGCCTGCGATTTCCCGAGTTCGCCGCGCCTGAACGTGCTTTTCCGCCAGACCACCGGCCAGACGCCGGGCGAATACCGCGCCCTGTTCCGGCACGAGTGACGGGATGCGGCGCGCGGGGTGCTGGCCAAAACGATAAAATTATTGCCGTTTTCGGTAAAGACGTTTCCGCCGGCTTCCGGTATGGTCGTCAGGATATTCCCGGCGTCCCATCCCCGCAAACCACCTCATCCGCCCCGGCATGTGCCCATGAAGACAATCGTCCCCTCCGCCCTCCTCCCCTCCGCGACCGTTGCCCTGATGACATCCTCGGTTCTGGCCTCATCCCTGCCTGTGGCGGGAGGCGCATCGGAGGCAACCCCGCCATCGCCCGCCAAAACCAATGTGTTGCTGATCCTCGCCGATGACATGGCCTACGGCGACCTCGCCTGTGTCAATGGCGGGCTGACTCGCACCCCGAGTCTCGATCAGCTGGCCCTGCAAAGCATGTTTTTCAATCGCGGATACTCGGCCGCCCCTGTGTGCGCCCCGGCCCGGGCGGCCATGCTCACCGGACGGTATCCTCATCGCACCGGTGTGACCGCGCTGAACAAAAACACCGGACGCACCCGGCTCCATCCCGACGAGACCACCATTGCGGACCTCTTCGCGGCCACTGGTTATGCAACCGGCTTGATTGGCAAATGGCATTGCGGCGACGGACCGGCCTGCCATCCGTTGCGCCGTGGATTCCGGGAGTTCTCCGGCTTCACCGAGGATCTTTTTGGGAAATTGAAGAGCTATTACGACTACGCGCTTGAAATACAGGGGGAGGAGCGCGCCTTCAAGGATCGCTACATGACGGATCATCTCACCGAGCTGGCCGTTGACTTTGTCCGCCGCCACCGGGACCGTCCGTTTTTTCTGCACCTGGCATATAATGCTCCCCATCGTCCGCTTAACGCTCCGGAAAAACTGATTCAGTCTTATAAGGACAAGGGCTTCGACAACGACACCGCCACCATTTACGCCATGGTTGAGGTGATGGATCATGGCATTGGGCGCCTGCTGGGGGAGCTGGACGCCCTGGGGCTGGCCGGCAACACGATCGTTGTCTTTGCCAGCGACAACGGGCCGGACCTCTACACCGGCAAACGCTTCAATGCGCAGTTTCGCGGCACCAAATACACTGTCTATGACGGCGGCATCCATGTGCCGCTCATGATTCGCTGGCCGGGACGCCTGACACCGGGGCGCGACAACACCCTCATCCATTTCGTTGATTTGCTGCCGACGCTGGCCGCCGCCTGTGAAATCACACTGCCCGGCGCGCTTGACCTTGACGGCATCAACCTGCTCGACGCGCTTTGCCATGCGCGAAGGCCCCCGGAGCGGATGCTCTTCTGGCAGTGGAACCGCGGCCTGCCGCTTTACACCCACAACGCCGCGATGCTTGACGGCGACTGGAAACTGGTCCGCCCGTTCGTCACGTCCAGGACGATCACGGCGGAGTCCACGCAGCCGCCCATGCTGTTCAATCTCCGCGACGATCCGGGGGAGCAAAATGATCTGGCGACCCGAAACCCGGACCGGGTCGCCCTTATGAACGGCAGCCTGTCCGAATGGGCGGGACGGGTCGAGCGCGACCGGGTCCGTCCGGCGGCGGGGGCGCGCGCCTCCGCCGCGCCACGCTGAAAAATCAAAGCCCCCGTCCCGCATTCCCGGTTGTCCCTCACCTGATTCATTTGGCCAAAAAGAAAATTTTATTGCTTTTTTCAATAAAGACAACGCCGCCCCGTCTCTGGCATGATAGGGCCGTTCCCGCCACCAAAACGCATCCTCCCCCGCCCTTATGAAAACATCACCGACACTTTTTCGTTTCGCGCTATGCGCCCTCGCGGCCTCCTGCCACGCGCTTTTTGCCGTGTCTTATCAATGGACTCCCGATGGTGGCGGTGCGGGCGCCGAGTCCGGCGGCAGCGGCGTCTGGAGCAGCACCGGCGTGAACTGGTGGAATTCGGTCGCGCAGGCGTCCTCGGCGCTTGGCACCAGCGCCAATCCCTTCGGCGCCTCCGCCAATGACACGCTTTCGTTCACGGGCGGCGGCACGCTGACCAAAAGCGACACCAGTTATTTCGCGGATACCAGCGGTCGCGAAATTACACTCAGTTTCCTGGCCGGCAGCAACTACACCCTCCTTGGCAATTCCGGCGGCACCGGCATGCTGGCCGGGCGGCTCTCGCGCGTGGTTTTCAACCTTGCCTCTTCCGCACAGCTCACCCTGGGCGGCGACGGAAACCGGATCGGGGTCACGTCCGCCTTTGGCAATAATGATGCCGCCACCAGCCTCGCCGGCATCGCGCTCATTGGCACCGGCACATCGGGCGGCACGTTGTCGCTCAAGTCCGGCGCATGGCTGCGCAACGATTCCGACAACGTCAGGCTGGCGATCAGAAACGGCTCGAAAATCATATTCGGCGAAGGCTCGCTTTACGCGGGCGTGGGCAAGGACCCCGGCTCCATCGGCGACGCGTTTTCGGGCCTTTCCCGCATCGCCATCGAGAGCGGCACGCTGGAGGTCGATGGCGGCGTCGTGCACGCCGGCTACTCGGAACTCGCCAACGATTGGCGGCGCAGTTTCGGCATCGTGATCGGAGGGCTCACGGCAGCCTCGGCGCCGGGCGACTCGGTGTTCACGCTCACGAGCGGCACCGTCGTGGCGCTGGGCGACGCCCGTGCAAATGACGCCAATTACGGCGGAATCCTTTTCGCGGGAAATAACAGCACCTACAAGGGCGGCGTCGCCAATCTTAACGGCGGCACGCTCGTCACCACCAACATCAGAACCCACGGCAGTGTCCGCGCCGAATTGAACCTCGACGGTGTCACCATCGTCGTGTCCACCGACGCCGCCGGCACGGCGGTTGTCCCCACGCAAGCGCAGTTGCGAACGCGGCTGGATAATTTCATCACCGGCTTCAACACCACCGCCACCAACTGCATCAGCCTCGGTTCGGGCGGCGTGACCTTTGACACCTCGCAAATCGACACCGTGGCGCTCGGCGGCGATTATGCGACGGCCATCATTTCCGTGATGGGCGGCACGGGCGGGCTCACCAAAACGGGTGTCAACACGCTCGCGTTGCGCGCGGTCAACACCTACACGGGAACCACCGCGGTCGAGGGCGGCGTCCTCCGGCTGCAAACCACGGGCGCGATCAATGCCAGCGGCGCCGTCACCGTGGGCGCGAGCGGCATGCTTAACACTTGGGGCCTCAGCCAAACCCTGCAAAATCTCGGCGGGGCGGGCAGGATCGTGATGGGAGCCGGCAGTTTCACCGTGGCAAGCACCGCCGACACCGAGTTTTCCGGCGTCATCACCAGCAATGTCACCACCGACGGTGCGATCACCAAAAGCGGGAGCGCGACCTTCACGCTGGCCGCGGTCGGCAACGATTACTACGGCGCGACCCTCATCGCCGCCGGCGTGCTCCGCGCCGCCGCCGCCGACATCCTTGCCAACAGCAGCACGCTGTCCATCGCCGACGGCGCGGTCTTCGATGCGAACGGCCACGACCAGACCCTCAAAAACCTCGCCGGCTCCGGCACCCTCGCTCTCGGCGCGGGCGCGGCCACCCTCACGATAAACAACACCGCCGGCGCCAGCACCTACGCCGGCGTCATCACCGGCGCGGGCAACCTCGCCAAAACCGGCGCCGACACCCTGGCGTTGAACGGCGTCAACACCTACACGGGCACGACCACGGTCAACGAAGGACTCCTGCGCCTCCAGACCGCCGGCGCGATTGATGCCAGCGGCGCGGTCAACCTCGGCGCCAGCGGCACGATTCACTTTTGGGGCCAGCCGCACACGCTGCACAACCTCGGCGGCTCCGGTCTGATCGTCATAACCAATGGCCACCTGACGGTCGCCGGCGACAGGGACACCGCGTGGAGCGGCTCGATCACCAGCTATTCGACCGAGGGCGGCCTCTTCACCAAAACCGGCTCCGCCACCCTCACGCTGGACTCGGCGGCGGCGCACTGGGGGACGACCACGGTGGCCGAAGGCACGTTGCGCGCGGGGACGGAAAACATCCTCGCCAACAGCACCACGCTCGCCATCGCCGCCGGCGCGGTCTTCGACGCCGGCAACCACAACCAAACCCTCAAGGCCCTCGCCGGCGCGGGCGCGCTGCGACTCGGCACCGGCACCCTCACGCTCAACGCCGCCGCGGACAGCGCCTTCGACGGCGAACTCTCCGGCTCCGGCGGCATCGTGAAAAACGGTGCCGGCACCCTCGCACTCGGCGCCGCCGGTGCGGACTTCACCGGCCCCGTCACCGTCAACGTCGGCGCGCTCCTGCTCCCCGCCGGCCTCGCCCAGTCCACGCTCACGCTGAAGACCTCCGCCACCCTCGGCGCCTCGGGCACCCTCGCCGCGCTCACCGCGGAAACCAGCTCCCGCATCCGCATCGGCGAGCAAAACGGCGCGTCCGCGCAGACCCTGACCGTGAACGGCGCCGCCAGCCTTACGGGCGCGACGCTCACCTACGACCTCTTCGCCGACAACGCCAGCGACCGGCTCGACGTCACCGGCGCGCTCACCAACGGCGGCGGCAACACCATCGACCTGACCACCTACGAAATCGGCGCCTTCAACCTCGGCGCCGGGCTGGCCGCGTTGGGCGCCGATGCGACGACCTCCCTCCTCATCGAAGGGGCGGTGATTGTCCCCGGCGGACGCCAGCAGGCCGCCTTCGACACCACCGAAAACAGCTACCTCAAGCTCGTCACCGAATCGGGCGAGAGCGCCTTGCGCACCTGGACCGGCTCGAACGGCGCCGCGATCAACTCCTCCTCGGAAAACTGGAGCGAAGGCGACCGGCGCTTCGCCCGCGGCGACACCCTCGTGTTTGACGGCCTCGCCGACGCCGCCAACGCCGCGAACCGCACCATCACGCTTCAGGCATCCGGCGTGACGGTTTCCGGCATGGAGGTCAGCGGCACCGCCGACTATGTGTTCGACGGCGGCCGCATCGTCGCCGACAAAACCAGCGCCGTCGGCGCCGCTCTCGCCACCCCGACCGGAAAACTCACCAAGACCGGAAGCGGCGCGCTCACGCTCAACAACGGCGCCAACGACTTCAAGGACGGCGTCGATTTCGACGCCGGCGTCCTCGCCCTCGGCGACGCCGCCACGCTCGGCTCCGGCACGCTCCGTATCACCGGCACGACTGCAACGCTGCGCGCCGCCGGCGCCGCCGGCTTCCATCTCGGCAATCCCGCCGACATCATCGCCCCGGACGCCACCCTCGCCGTCGATGTGCCCGCCGCCGCCGCGACCGCCACGCTCGTGGGCCGCGTCAACGGCTCCGGCACGCTTGCCAAAACCGGCGCGGGCACGCTCGCCCTCACCGGCTCCAACGCCCATGCCGGCGGCACCCGCCTCGACGCCGGCACCCTCGCCCTCGCGCACGACCACGCCCTCGGCACCGGCGCGCTCCTCCTCGGCGCCGGCGCGCCCACCGTGCGTTTCGACACCGACGCGCTCGCCGTGGGCAACGCCGTCGCGATGGGCGCGCACGCGGTCACGTTCGACACCGGCACCCATGCCGCCGCCCTTTCCGGCGCGCTCGACGGGGACGCCGCCGGCGTGTTCACAAAAACCGGCTCCGGCACCCTCGCCCTCACCGCTGCAAACACCGCCTTCCACTCCGCGCTCAACATCAACGAAGGCATGCTCGCCATTGCCTCCATCGACAACCTCGGCCTCTCCGCCACCGCCGCCGCGACCATCGCCGCCGGCGCCGCGCTCGCCATCAACCAGACCGCCGCCGCCGACATGGAGTTCACCCGCCAACTCGCCGGCGCCGGTGCGCTCGACCTCACGCTCTCCTCCAGCGCCGGCAGAATCAGCTTCGCGGAAACCGCCGCCGGCGGAGCCTGGGCCGGCGGCATCGCGCTGCATCGCGGCACCCTCGTTGTTGACGAAAACGCCTATGCGCTGCTCGGCGCCGCTTCGACCGGCACGCTCGCCATCCACTCCGGCGCCCTGGCCGATGTCACCGCCACCGGCACGCTCCACGCCCTCGCGCTCGACGGCGGCGCCGCGCGCGTCATCCTCGGCGCGGACCACGCCGCGCCGCTCGCCGTCAAGCACCTCGCCGTCGCCGCCGGCAGCACCATCGCGGCCAACCTCGACGGCCCCGACATCCCCGACCCGATTGTCAACCCTCCCGCCTCGCCCGACGCCGCCCACCTCTTCGACCTCGGCCTGTCCACCGGCATAAAACTCATCGACGCGGAAAACGTCACCGGCATCGGCGAGGTTCTCGCCGTGACCCGGCTCGACGGCACGGCCATCAACTCGCCCCTCTACGTCGATGTCACGCAAAACGGCGACAAGGCCGCCACCGCCACCTACAATTACAACGCCGTCGCCCGGACTGACGGCATCCACCTCAGCTACGGCGTCACCGCGCTCGACATCCTCGCCGGCCAGTCGCTCATCCTCGACAACACCGGCGCCGCCGCCTCCACGCTCGCCGCCGACCTCGGCGGCGCGGGCGGCATTGAGGTGCGCGCGTCGGGCACCGTCACGCTGTCCGGCGGCATCGGGTTCACCGGCGAGACCACGGTTTCGCGCGGCGCGTTGAAACTTGTCCAGGCCGATGCGCTCGCCAACAGCGAAGCCGTCACGCTGGCGGAAAACACCGCGCTCGATGCCGGCGACCGGAACCAGACGTTGCGCAACCTCTCCGGCGCCGCCGGCAGCGCCCTCAACCTCGGCGCCGCCGCCGCGCTCACGCTCGAAAACGACACCGGTGTTGACACGGTTTTCGCGGGCGCCCTCAACGCCACCGCCGCCGCCACGCTCACCAAGACCGGCTCCGGCTCGCTCACGCTCGGCGGCCCCGGCACCCACGGCGACACCGTCATCTCCGGCGGCACGCTTCGCGCCTCGCGTCTCGATGCGCTCGGCTCCGGCGAGGTGACCATCGCCGCCGGGACCACGCTCGAATTCAACGGCGCCGACGGCACGCTCGACCGGGTCATCAATGCCGGCAACCCGCGCCGCGGCACCCTCGCGTTTGTGGACAGCGTCATCAACCTTGACCGCGCCTACGCCAACATCGCCGCCTTCGCCATCTCCGGCCGCTCGCACGTGCGGGTCAACGCCGCCGGGGCGTTCGGCGGCGGCTCCGGCTCCGTCAGCGTCCGCGACGGCGGCGCGCTGGAAATCGGCGCCGTCTCCATCGCGGTGGCCGGCCTGGAGGTGGACGGCGGCGCGCTGTTGTTCTCCTCCCCCGCCTCCGCGCTCACTTCCGCCGCCGGCACCGTTTCCTTTGCGAACCACGCCCGCGTCGGCCTGGCCGACGGCTCGATCGCGTCCGGCCGCTACACCTTTGTATCCGCCCGGTCACTACTCAGCGACAACGCCGGCAACATCCCCGACTACGCGCCCTACCAGCACGGCAAACGCGTCGTCGTCACGCGCGCCGGGGGAAACTCGACGGCCCAAGCGCTCGTGTTCGACATCATGGACCTCGCCGCCAATCCCGCCAAGGACGCCGCGATGGTCTTCGACACCGTGCTCGCCTCCCTCGGCGCAATCCACGGGCGCATGAGCGAATCGCTGGCCGGCCCGTTCCTCTCCCGCCAGTCCGGCGACCCCGCGAGCGGATTCTGGACGCGCGCCTTCGGCTCCAGCGCCAACTATGAGCCGTCCGCCGCGCGCTCCGGCTTCAAGGACTGGAGTTACGGCATCGCGGTCGGGTGCGACCGGGTGCTCGGCGAACGCCTGCTGCTCGGCCTCTGGGGCGGTTTCGCCACCAGCGCGCTCGACACCCTCAACAACACCGCCAACAACGCCGACGCCGACGCCGACCACCAGCTCGGCGGTGTTTATGCCGCGCTCAAACTCGGACGCTTCCACCTCGCCGCCGACACCGCCGCCGGCCTGCTCCAGACCCGGAGCACGCGCGACGAGCAGACTGGCCGCGCCTACGGCGCCTACGACGGCGATTATTTCGCGGCGGGCGCCGAACTCGGCTTCCGGTTGTTTGAATGGGCTGGCGGCTCCCTCAGCCCGACCGCCGCGCTGCGCCACATCGACGTGCGCTTCGACGATTACACCGAAAGCGGCCAGGGCGCGATGCAGGTCTCCGGCTTCAACCAGACCCGCCTCTTCAGTATGCTCGGCCTGAGGCTCGTCCACGGGTTCACCCTCTCATCGGGCCTGCCCGCGTTTCTCGACGCGCGCATCGGCTGGCAGCAAACCCTGCGCGGCAACACCGGCTCCGTCAGCATGGCCTTCGCCAGCGACCCGCTCCACCCCTTCATGGTGGAGACGGGCGGCTACGCCGGCGGCAGCCGCGTGCTCGGCCTCGGCCTGCGCGCCGCCCTCACCGACTCGCTCGGCCTCGGGCTTGGCTACGACCACGAATCCGCCGCCGGTCGCGAGCGCCACTCCTTCAACGCCACCCTCCGCTATGCCTGGTGAGCCTCATGCAATCAGAAAAAAAGAAATGAATTGCAATGGCGCACTCTGTGCCTCCGTGCCTTCATGTGAGATAAAAAACAGCACATTCTTGTGACTATTAAAACCGGGCCTTTATTGTAAACCGAAGAAAACAAAAGAAACCGGAAAAACCATGAAATGCATTCAATCTGTGTAATCTGTGGAGAACAAAAACGAACCATTAAAATAATCGCGGAAACACGAAAACAAGCCGATCTCATTCCTTTTTTTCAGTGTTTCCGCCCTTCCGTGCTTCCGTGATAAAAAAACGAACCATTAAAATAATCGCGGAAACACGGAATTGCGGAAACACGAAAACAAGCCGATCTCACTCCTTTTTTCAGCGTTTCCGCCCTTCCGCGCTTCCGCGATTAAAAAACAGAACCATTATTTTGAACAGAAGGAAACGAAGAACACAAAGAAAACAATAATCATGAAAGGTATTCTTCGTTCCCTTCTGTTCAATAAAACCGAACCATTAAATTGTCC
>JAIRTK010000166.1 GCA_031254955.1 Opitutaceae bacterium | reverse complement strand
ATGCTGCCTTGGCGGCCCTTGAAGTTGCGGTTCGAGGAGCTGGCGCAAATCTGGTCGCCGACGAGTTTGTCGGGGTTCATCGCGAGGCACATCGAGCAGCCCGCGCCGCGCCATTCGAAGCCGGCTTCGGTGAGGATGTTGTCGATGCCGAGCGATTCGCAGATTTTGCCGACGCCTTGCGAGCCGGGCACGGCGATGGCTTTCACGCCGGGCGCGACTTTTTTGCCTTTCACGAATTTCGCCACTTCCTGAAAATCGGAGAGGCGTCCGTTGGTGCAGGAGCCGAGGAAGGCGACGTTGATGGCGGTGCCTTTGATGGGCGCGCCGGGCTGGAGTTTCATGTAGGCGAGCGCCTCTTCGATGGAGGCTTTCTCGTCGGGCGCGGAGGTCTTGGCGGGATCGGGAATGGTTTCGTTGATGGAAATGCCTTGGCCGGGGTTGATGCCCCACGTGACGGTCGGGGCGATGTCGGCGGCGTCGATTTTGACAATGTCGTCGTAGGCGCAGCCGGCGTCGCTGGCGAAGGATTTCCAGCGGGCAACGGCGGCGTCCCACGCGGCGCCCTTGGGCGCGTAGGGGCGGCCTTCGAGATACTTGAAGGTGGTCTCGTCGGGGTTGACGTAGCCGACGCGCGCGCCGCCTTCGATGGACATGTTGCACACGGTCATGCGCTCTTCCATGCTGAAGGTGTCGAAGGTCGTGCCGGCGTATTCGTAGGCGTAGCCGGTGCCGCCGTTGACGCCGAGCGCGCGGATGATGTGCAGGATGACGTCCTTGGCGTAAACGCCGGGGCGGAGTTTGCCGTTGACCTCGATGCGGCGAACCTTGAGCGGCGAGAGCGCCAGGGTCTGCGTGGCGAGGATGTCGCGGATCTGCGTGGTGCCGATGCCGAAGGCGACCGCGCCGAACGCGCCGTGCGTCGAGGTGTGCGAGTCGCCGCAGGCGATGGTGGTGCCGGGCTGCGTGATGCCCTGCTCGGGGCCGACGATGTGCACGATGCCCTGCCTGCCGGTCGCGCGGTCGAAGAAGGTGATGCCGTTCGCGGCGCAGTTTTTGCGAAGCTCGTCCATCATGGCCTGCGCGAGCGGGTCGGCGTAGGGTTCGACGAGCTGGTCGGTGGGCACGATGTGGTCCACCGTCGCGAACGTGCGGTGCGGCATCAGGACTTTCAGGCCGAGGTCGCGCAACATGCCGAAGGCCTGCGGGCTTGTCACTTCGTGGATGAGGTGCGTGCCGATGAGCAGTTGCGTCTGGCCGTTGGCCAGTTGGCGGACGGCGTGGGCGTCCCAGACTTTTTGGAATAATGATTTTGGCATAATCGTGATTGAGAGGTTTGTGGGTTGGAAGTTGCTCGTCATTCGTCCGCGCCGACCGGCGGCGGGCCGGGCGCCTTCCAGCCCGCGTAAACCGAGAAGCGGAAGGAATGGAAAAACTCGCCGGCATGGACGAAGCCGCACTCGCGCAACCACGCGAGCTGCTCGGCCACCGTGGCGCAGCGGTCGTATTTCCTGCGTCCGCGCGACGCCGCGATTTCCGCCTCGGTGCCGCCGAGCCGGCGCGCCATGTCGTAGTGGAGAAACGAATACAACGACTGCTGCCACCCGTCCGGCGCGAGCACCTGCTCGGCGTTGACGAAGAGGCCGCCGGGCGCGAGCGCGGCGTGGACGCGGGCGAACAGGGCGCGCTTGTCCGCGTCCTCCAGATGGTGGATCGCCAGCGCCGACATGACGACGTCGAACTCGCCCGGCGGCGGCGCGTCGCGAAAATCGGAGACCACGAAACACGGCGCGGGCGCGAAGTCCGCGAAACGTTTCCGCGCCTGCGCCAGCATCGCCTCGGAGCCGTCCTGAAGCGTCAGCGCGCCCGGGCGCACGCGCGCCGTCACCTGGGCCGAGACGAGGCCCGTGCCCGCGCCGAGGTCGAGCATGCGCGGATGCGCGGGCACGGTGTGCGCCACCAACTCCGCCACGGTGCCGTAGAAGGCATCGAAGCAAGGCATGAGGCGACGGCGGCTCTCGTCATAAACGCCGGCATAGGCGCCGGCATTCCAAGGCGTGGTGTTCATCGTGGTGTTCATGGCGGACAGGTTGGGCGGAAAATCAAAGGCGGGCCGAGATTAGCATAAAGTTGCCTTAACAAAAAATACTCATTTGGTCGTGATTGATGCCAAACAAGTATCAGTTTCCCTACGAGCTGCGCCACCTCGTTTATTTTCTTGAGGTGGCCGGCCAGTTGCATTTCCGCCGCGCCGCCGAGTCGTTGTCCGTCGCGCAGCCCGCGCTCAGCCGCCAGATCGCGCAGCTCGAAAAGGCGCTCGGCGCCCCGCTTTTTCTCCGCACGAAGCGCCGCGTCGAACTCACGCCCGCCGGGCGGGCCTTTGCCCGCCGCATCGAGCCGGTGCTGCGCTCGCTCGCCATCGCGGACAGCGAGCTTGGCGCGCTCATCCGCGGCGAGGCGGGCCACGTGCGCATCGCGTTCACGGGGCTTGCGATGGCGACCGTGCTGCCCGGCATCGTGCGCGAGTTCGGGCGGCGTTGCCCCGGCATCCGGCTGGAGTTGAACGAATCGCCGACCTCCGCCCAACTCGCCGCGCTCCATGCCGGCGAACTCGGCTGCGGTTTCTTCCACCCCGACGCCACCGCGCCCGCCGGCCTGCGCACGCACATGCTGCTGCGCGAGCGCAACGGCATCCTGCTCCCCGCCGGCCACGCCCTCGCGCGCCGCGCCGTGCTCAAGCTCCGCGACCTGGCCGACACGCCGCTGGTGCTTTTCCCGCGCAACAACAACCCCGGCTTCTACGACCGCGTGCTCGCCGCGTGCGCGCGGGCCGGGATGACGCCGCGCATCGCCGAGGAGATATGGCCGCGCGTCAACAGCATCGGCCTCGTGCGCGCGAGCGTGGGCGCGACCTTCATCACGCCGTCCGAGGCGCGCGACCTGCCGGCTGACGTGGTGTTTCGCCCGCTCACCGGCCACGCGCCGGAAAGCCGCCTCGTCCTCGGCTGGAAACCCGCGCCCGCGCCGGACGCGGCGCTGTCGGCATTTTTGTCCGTGGCGACAGGCGGCGCGAAAATAAAACCATGACGAATATCAAATAAAGCGATCCCTGATCTTCCTAAAATTAATTGGGGATTTCCTTTAAATATTGGAATCGAACTTCCGCCACCGCCTTTTTAAATAATGCTTCCTTTTGCGTCTTCGTGAGAAGCGGAGTTTCCGTATGGTTGGGCTTGAATGTATACATGCGCCATCGCGGAGTAAATTCATCAAGCGGGCATAGCTTGTCCCCTCGAAACGCGAGAAGCCGGTGAATCCAAAACAAATGGGTTTTCCGGTCCGATGAATCGGCATACCACATTAGTGTCTGTATCCACTGGGCCTCCCTGTTGTTTTTCCAGTCTATAATTGTCCCAATATCAAAATTCCATGTCTCGGTAAGCAGCGCCCGATAGCCGGATTTTGTTGAGAGTATGAATAATATATCACTGCGTTCCGCCGCAAGTCCGCAGGCGGTCGTCTCAAAGAGGACAAGCATATCCGGCTGATCGTCCTCATTCAAATACGCCGAAAAAACATCTACCAAGTGAGGCAATAAGGCGTTTTTCTCCTCAATCAGACAAGTCCATGCCCTTCCGTCCGGGAACGTGAGGCGCAGTGTCGGATTCCCTTCATCAAGGGGCCGGATTAATTCCAAAGTCGCGCGGGAGCTTCCTGAAATCGCACCGATGAAACGGTCAACCATTCTTGGCGTATCGGTGGCAGCGAAAGCGGTTGGCGTTGTGGGAATATCATCCCTCCTCCAGAGATCCATCCTGACGCTGCGCACTTTCTCGGCAGGGGAAAAGGGACCGTATCCCGGCATCGCCGGCGCGTTGCCGCACAGGGCAAATAATAAACATGTGGGAAGCAATACGCGGGCACTTTTACGCAAAAGCCGGATTAGGTGAAAGGCTCGTATTGTTTTCATATATGAGAAGTTAATTTTGGAGCAAACGCCGTCAACGCCTTTTGATTTTCAGGCCGAATTATGAATCATTCACTGATGGGACGCGGCGGGGCTTTTTTGGAGTGCGGTGACTTGTCACCGCTTTTGACGGGCCGACCTGTCGGCCCGCCGCGTTTCCCCCGGGTTTTCCCCGGCAGACGGGGCGGCGCGACAGGTCGCGCCGTCAAAAGCGGCGGGAGCCCGCCGCATTCCATAACAAGCCTCGCAGCGCGGACGGACGGGGTGGGGGCGTAACATCAGTCATTCATCAACAATGTTCCACAAACCATCGACCAATCCGGCGCGCCCCGTCTTATACGAACTTGCCCCGTCTCACGCGAATTTCCTCCGGCTGATCACCAGTTCCTGACGGCGCGCGTCGGCCAGCAGCCAGAGCGCGCCTGCGCCGGAAACGTCCGCGCCGGATGCGTTTTCGGCGGGCGAGCCCCCCGGCCCCGCTGGCGCGGTGAAATCCGCCGCACGGAAAACCCGCAGCGCGTCGCGAACCGGCGCGGCAAGGCCCGCCGCCGCGTCGCCCGCGAGTTCGTCGAAACAATCGCGCGGGCGGCAATGGGGCACAGACATTCCTGTCTGTGCTGTCTGCGCCGCCTGTCCTGTTGGTCCTGTTTGCGCT
This sequence comes from Opitutaceae bacterium, assembly GCA_031254955.1. Classification (GTDB taxonomy): domain Bacteria; phylum Verrucomicrobiota; class Verrucomicrobiia; order Opitutales; family Opitutaceae; genus Termitidicoccus. Next base: position 2,778 of record JAIRTK010000166.1, on the reverse strand, counting down.
GTCTGTTTTGTTTGCGCTGTTGGTCCTGTTTGCGCGGCGGCGGCGGTTGCTCCGCCGGCACAGACAGGAATGTCTGTGCTACTTTCTTTTTGGCCATTGCCGCCCGCCAGGGCGGCGAGGTCGATTTCGTTGCCCTCGCGTCCGGGGAAGAGCGCGAAGTAGAGCATGTTCATCTCCACCAGCTCGCCGAAAAAATGCGTGCCCAGCGAGATGTCGGGCGTGAGGTGCTCGCTCATGACCGCCAGTTCGCAGAGCACGGCGAAGTGGCTGATTTCGGAAAACCGCACCGGCACGCCGAGCCCCGGCGTCGTCGTGCCCCAGCGTCCGGGGCCGATGAGCATGGCGACGCCGGCGCGCACGGCGAGGGCGCGGTTGATTTCGCCGATGGCGCGCGCGACGGCGTGGCGGTTCTGCTCGTTGAGCGTGGAGTAGATTTCGGGGCGCACGTGCGCGATCCAGTCCACGGCATGCACGCGGCTGTGCCCGACGACGGCGCCTTTCGCGCGCAGAAAAACCTCCGCCGGCGCGGGGCGCGCGGAGGGCACGTCGGGGTTGTGCGTGCCTTGCACTTGCAGGGGGCGGCACTGGAGCAGGTGCAGCCAGTGCCGCAATGCGCGCGTGGCCGGATCGCGCTCGAAGTTCACCGCGAACTCGATGTCCACCGGGCGCCCGTAGGCTTTTTCCAGCGCCTGCAACACCGCGCGCAAGTCCGCGACCAGCCCCTCCCGCGACGCGTCCGCAAGCAGCGGCTCGAAGGTGAGGAAGCGCGCCTCGCGCCCCGTGCGCGCGTAAACCTCGTCATCGCGCGTCGTGAGCAGCCCGACCGGTATGCCGGCCTCGCGCGCGTCGTCCAGCAGCGTGCGAAACTCGCGCGACGCGGGGCGGTTCGCGGCAAGGTCGATCACATCGACGCGGCGCTGCGAGTGGCGGAAGATGTCGTCCGCGCCCGACTCGGGCCGGCGCAGCGGGGCGTTGAGCGCGACCACGCGCGTGTAGTCGTCGTCCACGCGCTCCACCGCGCGCGTGCCCAGCCCGTAAACGAGCCGCACCACGCCCGCCGCCGGGTCGATGGCCGGATGCCACGCGAAGGGGTTGTAGGAAAACCCCACGCCCGCCAGGTGCGGATAAAAGCAGCCGCCCTGCATCGAGCCGGTCACGCGCATCACCAGCAGCGCCATCTGCTCGTCGCGTTCGAGCAGGCCGTGGCGCGCCCGGTAGCTCAACGCCTCGCGGCTCATCGCGCTCGCGTAGACCGTGCGCACCGCGTCGAGAAACGCCTCCAGCCGCTCCTCGCGCGTGCCTTGGTTGGCGCAAAAAACGCTCTCGTATTTCCCGGCGAACGCGCGCCCGTAATTGTCCTCCAGCAACGACGACGAGCGCACGATGATGGGATACTGCCCGAAGTGGTCGAGCACGTTGGCAAACTGCCGGACAATGTAGTCCGGAAACGCGCCCGCGCGCACGCGCGCCTGCGCCTCGTCCACGCCGTCAAGAAACGTCCCCGGCGCGCGCTGCCGCTCGCGCAGCGACCACAGCCCGTTGCGCACGAGAAACGTGTAAAACACGTCCGCCCCCACGTAAAACGAATCGTGCTCCTCCAGCTTCGCCGCCACCTCCGGGCAGTCCCGCTCGACGATGGCGCGCGCCAGCAGCATCCCGACGGTCTTGCCGCCGATAAGCCCCGTGCCGACGAGGCGCCGCCGGACGGCCAGCAGGGTTTTGAGCGAAAAGCACGACTGCACAAGCGGCATGATGGCCTCGTCGCGCGAAATCATCATGCGCACAAACTGCGTCCAGATTTCCGGCCGCTCATCGTCGCCGGCGCGGGCCGCGACCTCCTCGGCGCGCCGCAGCAATTCCACGCCAAGCACCTCCGCGGACGCCGCCCAGTCCGGCCCGGCGTGCGCGATGGCGCGCGTGATTTCCGCGCTGCCGCGCACAATGTCGAACGCCCCTCCCGCATCTCCCGTGCCGCCCGTGCCGCCTGCGCCGCTCTCGCCCCAAGCGTGCAGCAGGCGCAGGCCGGGCGGACGGCGGAACTGCGTCTTGAGCGGACGCATGTAGAGCCGGCCCTCGTCGCCAAACACATCGAGAAACAACTGCGTGGTCGCGATGACCGGCTCGGTCGCGTCGCGCGAATGCCGCCCGCGCAGCAGCCCGAAATAGGTGATCGTCTCCAGCTCGAACAAATACGGGCAGGTGAGCATGAAAAAGTTGCCCAGCATCGCGTCGGAATACCAGTCCGTGGCGAGGTCGCTCAGGCAGTCGAACACGTAATAGGCCGCGCGCCCGGCCGCGCCGATCCGGTCCCGTATCCGATTGATGAAGGCCTCGAATCCGTCCTCAGGACGCAGCACGACGGTTTCGCACGGAAACCCCTCCGGCAACAGCCGCCCGTGCCGCGCGAAACGGAAATAGACGAGCCGCCGCCCGTCGCGCGCCGCCGCCGCCGCGAACGGGGTGACGAACGACTGGTATTGCCCGATGGAGTCCACGTGCCAGACGATGTTGTCCCCCGCGAGAATGCCGCCCAGCGCGCGGTCAAACGCGGGCAGCCCCGACGTGTCGGGCGGTGTGTTCTGTTTGGGCATAATGGAGAATCCGTCTTTCTGGTGCCCGGAGCGGGACTTGAACCCGCACGCCTTTTCAGGCAAAGGATTTTAAGTCCTCAGCGTCTGCCATTCCGCCACCCGGGCCAGGGAAGGGAAACCGCGAAGTTGAGGGAAACTCCCGGAAGATTCCAGTTCGTTATCACGCGCCGTCTGGAAAAATGGGGAC
>JAIRTK010000156.1 GCA_031254955.1 Opitutaceae bacterium | reverse complement strand
GGGGGGGGGGTTGGGCTTGGGTTGTGGGGGGGGGGCGGGGGGGGGGGGCGGGGGTGTGGGGGGGGGGGGTGGCGCGGTTGGTGGTGGGGGCAGCGGGGGGACCGACGGCGGAGAGGGCGGCAGTGGTGGCGGTGGCGGTAGAGGTGTCTGGAGCGGCGGCGGCGGCGGAGGTGGTGGTAGAGGCTCCGGTGGAACCGGGGACGGTGGCGGCGGCGGGGGTGCCGATGGCGAGTTTCGCGGCCACGCGGCGGGCGGTCGCGGCGGCGGCGGCGGCGGTGAGGTTGCCGTAGGCGAGGGCTTCGAGGCGGGCGGCGGCGCGGAGTGTTTTCGCGAAGGCGCGGATGTCGTCGAGGGTGGCGCGGCGCGTGGCGGGGAGGAGTTCGTCGGGGCGGTGGTTGTTTTCAAAAATGAGGGCGCGGAGCGTGGCGTTTGCGATGGAATACGCTTCGGCGTGGGAGAAGCTGGCGAGCTGGCGGATCAGGTTGTCCTTGATGTCGTCGAAGCGGGCGGGGGCGAGGTCGATTTCCACGAGGCCGGCGGCGAGGTCGTCGAGGAGGCGGCTGGCGGACTCGTCGTAGCCGGAGACGGTGAAGGTGAGGCCGTCGGCGGCGGGGGTGATCACGCAGGAGAGGCCGGCGTCGCGCGCGGTGTCGATGGTTTCGTTGAGGGATTCGCGGACGGCGGAGGCGTAGAGCGCGAGGTGCGCGGCGGCGGCGGCGTCCGTGCCGATGGTGCGGGCGGGGCGGATGAGAAAACGTTGGGCGGACATGGGGCGGTGGAACTCCGTGTCTTGCGCGTAGTAGAGGCTGAGGGTTGGTTCGTCTATGAGCTGGAGCGGGATCGGCGGGAGGAGGTCGGTGCGTCCGGGGATGTAGGGGTTGGGCGCGGGCGGGTGGAGGGCGGTGGCGGTGGTGGTGGTGGAAACGCCGCTGTTGTTGGTAGAGACGGCGGCGTGGGTGGGGACGGTGCCGCGGGCGGCGGCGAGGAGTTGTTGCCAGGCGGGGCCGGTGTCTTCGGTGTAGGAGTAACGGGTGCCATACCAGGGTTCGGTGCGGTCGGTGGGTTGGTTTTTGGCGACGAGGGTGGCGAGGAAATTGTCCGGGCGAAGCGCGTCGAGGAGGCGTTGGTAGGCGGCGGGGTCGGGCGCGATCCAGAGGTGGGGCACGCGGTCGGCGATTTCGAGCGGGTAGTGGAGGGCGAGGTTGGCCAGGCCGATGGCGCGCGACGTGCCTTCGCCTTTGTCGCGAAATGTCTCGTCGAGGCGGGCCATGGTCTGGCGTTCGCGGAAGAGGCGCTCGGGATAACCGGCGCGGCGGAACGCGTCGATGGCGGCGAAGACGCGTTCCAGAACGGCTTGGTGGTTTTCGACTCCGGCGGGGGTGAGGGTGATGTGGAGCAGGCACGAGCCGTAGGTCTCGGTCTCCTCGTCGATTCCGGCGGCGAGCGCGGTGGCGAGGCCGTCGCGTTTGAGCGAGGAGAGGAGGGAGCCTTCGCCTTCGTGGCCGAGAATGTAGCCGAGGAGCGCGCCGGGTTTGGAGGCGTAGTCGGCGCGGAAGCCGGGCAGCGGGAACAGCAGCGCGAGTTGTTGGAGGTCCTTGACCGGTTCCATGCGGATGAGGCGCAGGGCGGGTTTTGGCGGCAGGAAGCCGGGCGGCGGCGCGACGGGCGCGAGGCGGCGGTTTTCGACGGCGGAGAAGCAGGCGCGGGCGAGTCGTTCCAGTTCGTCGAGCGGGGCTTTGCCGGTGAGGGCGAGGGCCATGCGGTTGGCGCTGTAATGGGCGCGATAGAAGGCGAGCAGTTCGTCGCGGGTGGTGCCGGCGAGCGTGGCGGCGTTGCCGATGTTAAAGTGGTGCTCGGGGTGGTTTTCCGCGAAGAAACTTTGCATGAGCTGGTATTGCCGCCAGAGGTCGTTTTCGAGGCGCATCTGGAACTCGGAGTTGACGGCGTTGATTTCGCGTTCCGTGAACTCGGGCGTGAAGAGCGGGGCGATGAAGAATTGCGCGAACATGTCGAGCGTCTCGGCAAAGGCTTCGTGGCGGACCTCGAAGTGGTAGTTGGTGACGGAGCTGGCGGTGTAGGCGTTCCACGCGCCGTTGTTGGCCTCGATGAAACGCTGGTAGCGGCCGGCGTCGGGGTATTTCTCGGTGCCGAGGAAGAGCATGTGTTCGAGGAAATGCGCGAGGCCGTCGCGCCCCTCGGGGTCGTCGAGCGAGCCGGCGCCGACGGCGACGGACGCGGCGGATTTGTTGAGGAGCGGGTCGGAGACGAGGAGGACGCGCAGGCCGTTGTCGAGCACGAGGTGGCGGACGGCGGACTCGTCATTCGCGGCGCGCGGGCGCGGGGGGACGCCGGCGGGAGGAGGCGAGTCGGCGGTGGCGAAGGCGGGGACAGCGGACAGGGTGGGGACGGCAGGGACGGCGGGGACCGCGGGGACGGCGATCAGTTTTGGCGGGCGCACCGTGGCGAAGGTCAGCGCGGAGGCCGCGAACAAAAACGCGAACGCGAACGCCAAAAACACACCGGGCACGCGGGCCGAGACGGATGGAACTTTCATGCGGAAAGCGGATGCCGAACGGCATTCGGGAGCAACTGGAAAAGACGGGCCGGCGCTCTTTTCAATGGTTGAAACCAAGCGGACAATCTCATGCGGAGACGTGGAGACGTGGAGGTGTGTAGGCGCAGAGGTATGGAGGTATGAGGCGTGGAAGTGTAGAGGCTTAGAGGCACGGATACAGCGGAGACGTAGAGGCGTAGAGGCGCAGAAAGCGTAGAGACGAGCGCAGAGACGCAGAGGCGTGGAGGCTCGGAGAGAAACCCCGGACTTCTCCGCGTCTCCGCGCCTCCGCGTGAAAAAAACAACCCTTCAAACCAGACGGACTGAAAAGACGAAACAGCGCGCGTATCTTGCGTTTTGCCGCGACAGGGCTTGAGTTGAAACCATGTCCTTGATTTTCGTCACCATCGCGGCGCTGCTGCCCATCATCAACCCGTTCAGCACCGCCCCGCTGTTTCTCGCCATCACGCAAGGCTACCCGGAGGCGGAGCGCATCTCGCAGGCGCGGCGCGGCATCGGCTACATGATCGCCATCCTCGGGTGCTTCCTGCTGGGCGGCAGCTTCATCATGAATTTCTTCGGCCTGTCGCTGCCCGGCCTGCGCATCGCGGGAGGCATCCTCGTGGCGGGCGTGGGCGCGCGCATGCTCAATCCGAGGGACGACCACGGGCAGACCCCGGAGGAAAAAGTGGAGTCGCAGAAGAAGAAGGACATCTCGTTCACCCCGCTGGCGATGCCCAGCCTGAGCGGCCCCGGCGCGATTTCGGTCACGATCGGGCTGACCTCGATGGCGTCGGGTTGGCTGGACTACGTCTGGATTTTCGCGGGGATTCTGGGTGTCGCCGCGATTGCCTACGTGGTGCTCCGGCTTTCGACGCGGCTGGTGCGGTTCCTCGGGGTCAACGGCCTGCACGCCATGACCAAAATCATGGGATTCCTGATTCTCTGCGTGGGCATTCAATTCATCGTCAACGGAGTGCAGGGAATCGCCACGACCCCGGAGTTTCTCCACGCCATTCGCGACGCGTTGAACACAGGCGCGCCGGAGTAAGCCCGATTCCGCCCCCGTTTTGGACTTGAGCGGCCCCTGTCCAATTGGAGGGACGGACTCCACGGCCTCCGCGCTGGAAATGGCGAGATGGCGCGGGAGCGCCGGTAGGGAGGCCTCGGAGAGGCCTCCGCCGGACAGGGCGGGCGGCTTGTAATTTCATGGGGAAAGCGAAGCGTTCTCGCGGAGGCCTCGGAGAGGCCTCCCTACCGGCGCTCCCGCGCCCACACTACACCGGCCCGCGTAACCTCGCTTACGAACTGATATTGCGTAGCGCGACGATTGTGCAAAGCCTGCCCTCGTCCTAAATAGTGTCGTCATAAGATTAGCTTGACGAAACAAAGCAAGCGGAGTTAGAAGGGAAGGCCTAGGGAAGCAGACTATCACCGACACGACCTGGACGATCATTCAGGAGCATGGAGCTTGCTGGAATCCCATCTGCCCGGAAGGTGAGGAAAGTGGGGCGGGGTGGCCAAGGACAACCGTCGGTTCATCAACGGAGTGTTCTGGTATTTGCGCACCGGCGTCCCGTGGCGCGACCTGCCACCCGATTACGGCGGTTGGCCCCCCCCAGCGACGCTTCTGCTGCTGACGGGACAAGGGTTTATGGGAGCGCCTGCTGGAAGTCTTCGTAACCGACTCCAACTTCGAGTGGCTGTTTATTGATGCGACCCACGTCAAAACCCATGCGCACGGCATCGGGGTCAAGGGTGGCACGCAGGAGCGTCGGACGCACAAAAGGGGGGTTAACACGAAAGTACATAGGGCCGTGGATACTCATGGTATGCCGCTCCAAGTTCTTGTCACGGTAGGTTCCGTCGCTGATTGCATGCAAGCCGACTCTCTAACACAAGATATTGCAAAATAGTATCTTATCGTTGACAAAGGCTACGATACCAACGAGATTGTAGAGAACGTCCGTCACCGTGGCATGACAGTGGTCATCCCGCCGCGCAAGCATAGGGTGGCACCAAGAACCTATGACCGTTATTTGTATCGGCTGCGGCATTTGGTGGAAAACGCCATCCTGAAATTGAAGGGCTGGCGGGGGATCGCTACGCGTTATGTAAAAAACGTCGTCAGTTTCCTTGCCGCCGTCCCAATCCGATGTTTTTATCTCTGACTCAAAATCTCACGGCGACACACCATAAAGGGCCTCGCTTTTGAAACTCGCTCCATTCTTCGCGCCGCGCGCATTTTTCCCTCGCAGCGTGGTGGCGGCGGGTATAAACATTCGCGCTTCTTTCCGATGAAGCACTTCCTCAAAGAAACCGATTTCACCCCCAGCGAGGCGGCGGAAATTTTTGCCCTTGCCCGCGAGTTGAAGCAGAAACGCGGACACCGCACCCCGCCCGTGCTTCAGCACCAGACTTGGGCGATGATCTTCTCCAAATCGAGCACGCGCACGCGGGTCTCGTTTGAGGTCGGCATCCACGAACTCGGGGGCAACCCGCTCTTCCTCAACAAAGGCGACATCCAGCTCGGGCGCGGCGAGACGGTGGCCGACACCGCCCGCGTGCTGTCGCGCTTCGTGCACGGGCTTGTCGTGCGCACGTTCGACCACGCCGAGGTCGAGGAACTCGCGCGCGCCGGCAGCATTCCCGTCATCAACGCGCTGACCGATTTTCTCCACCCCTGCCAGATTTACACGGACGCCTTCACCATGGCCGAACGCTGGGCGCCGCAGGGCGGGGACCTGTTCGCGTCGCTGCAAGGCCGCAAGCTCGCGTTTCTCGGCGACACGGCTTGCAACATGGCCAACTCATGGATCCTCGGCGCGAATCTCTTCGGCATGAAAATCTCGCTCGCCGGCCCGAAAGGCTTCGAGCCGCCGAAGGCGCTCGACGCGCTGCTCGCGCAGGAAGGCTTCGCGGGCGGATATGAATTCACCACCGACGCGCGCGCGGCGGTGAAAGACGCCGACGTGGTTTACACCGACGTGTGGGTGAGCATGGGCAAGGAGGCCGAGGCTGCGGAGCGCATCAAAACCATGTCGCCCTACGCCGTGACCTCGGAGCTTTTCGCCGCCGCGAAACCCGACGCCTGGTTCATGCACTGCCTGCCCGCCTACGCCGGCAAGGAAGTGACGCAGGAGGTCCTCGACAACCCGCGCTCCATCATCTTCGACCAGGCCGAAAACCGGCTGCACACGCAGAAGGCCATCATGGCGGTCCTGGCGCGACAACCGCGCGCGTGACGCGGAAACGCTCGCGCCGGGATTGAAAGCGGAGGCCCGGGCCTCCGCCAAGACTCTGACCGTAAACCGCGCCCGCCGGTTTACCCGGCGCGGAAATGGCGGTTGCGTAGGCGTGCCTTCGCGGGCACGCCCGCGCCCGCCATGCGTGCCGCGCCCGCCATGCGCACCGCGCGCGCCCGATTCCGTATCCGTTTTTCCATGACACCATGACACACCGCGCCCGCCTCCTTTCCGCCCTCGCCGTCCCCCTCGTCGCGCTTGCGCTTCCGTCCGCGTCCGCCGCGCCCGTCACCGTCACGGTCGATGCCGCCGCGCCCGGCATCCCGGTCAGCCCGCTCATGCACGGGGTCTTTTTCGAGGACATCAATTACGGCGCGGACGGCGGCCTCTACGCCGAACTCGTGCAGAACCGCTCCTTCGAGCACGCCGATCCGTTCTATGCGTGGGGCCTCGTGAACCGTGGCGCCGACGCCTCCGCCGGCATTTCGACCGAGGCCCCGCTCAACCCCAATAATCCGCATTTCCTCCGCCTCGCCGTGCGCGACCCCGGCGAAGGCTTCGGCGTCGCCAACCACGGCTTCGGCGGCATCGCCGTGCGGGCCGGGGAAAATTACCTCGTCTCGCTGCGCGCCCGCGCCGCGAACGGGTTTTCCGGCGCGCTCGCCGTTGCCATCGAGGACGAGACCGGGCGCGTGCTCGGCCGATGCCGTGTCGAAAATATCTCCACGACCTGGGTCCGCCGCGACGCCGTTATCGCCATTCCGCCCGCGTCCGCCTCGCGCCTGCCCGTGCCGTTCACCGGCACCGGGCGTGCCCGCCTCGTCGTCACCGCCGACGCCGCCGGCACCATCGACCTCGATGTCATTTCGCTCTTCCCGGAAAACACTTGGAAACAACGCCCCAACGGCCTGCGCGCCGACCTCGTGCAAATGCTCGCCGACATGCGCCCCGGCTTCCTGCGTTTCCCCGGCGGCTGCATCGTCGAGGGCGACGACCTTGCCAACGCCTATCGCTGGAAAGACACCGTCGGCGACATCGCCGCGCGCCCCGAAAACCGGAACCGCTGGCAGCATGCCCTCCATCGCGATCACGCACCGCAGTATTACCAGTCCTACGGGCTGGGTTTCTTCGAGTATTTCCAACTTTGCGAGGACATCGGCGCCGCGCCCGTGCCGGTCATCAACTGCGGCATGGCCTGCCAATACCAGACCGGGGAGCTTGTCCCGCTCGGCGAGCTGGGGCCTTTTGTGCGGGACGCGCTCGACCTCGTCGAGTTCGCCAACGGTCCCGTTGACAGCAAGTGGGGCGGCATCCGCGCCGCGATGGGGCACCCGGCTCCTTTCAACCTGAAACACCTCGGCATCGGCAACGAACAATGGGGCGAACAGTATTTCGAGCGCTACACGGTTTTCCACGACGCGCTCAAGACCGAGCACCCCGAAATCGTCCTCATCACCACCTCCGGCCCCGGCGTGGACGACCCTTGGTGGCGGCTGGCATGGGACAAATTCAAGGCCGGCACGCCCGCCGAAATCGTGGACGAGCACTACTACCGCCCGCCCGCGTGGTTCTTTGCCCAGGCGGACCGTTACGATCGCCACGACCGCGCCGGCCCGAAGGTTTTTGCCGGCGAATTTGCCGCGCACGAAACCGACCGGCGCAACACGCTCCGCGCCGCGCTCTCCGAGGCGGCCTTCATGACCGGCCTCCTCCGCAACGCCGATGTCGTCACCATGGCCGCCTACGCGCCGCTCTTCGCGAAAAGCGGCGCCACGCAGTGGGCGCCCGACCTCGTCTGGTTCGACCACGAGCGCGTTTACGGCACGCCCTCCTACCACGTGCAAAAGGCCTTCTCGCGCCATCGTCCCGACCGCGTCCTGCCGACGACGCTCGCCGCGCCCCCGCAACCCGCGCCCGCGTATCCCGGAAGCGCCGGCGTGGGCACATGGCACAGCCGGGCCGAGTTCAAGGACTTCGTCATCACCCACGGCGGACGCGAACTCTTTCGCGCCGACTTCGCCAACGAAAAACAACTCGCCGCCTGGCAGACCCGGCGCGGCGCGTGGGCCATCCGCGACGGCGCGCTTCGCCAGGAAAACCCGGACGAACCCGACGTGCGCGCCCTCGCCGTCGATGGCGCATGGACCGATTACACGCTCTCCGTGAAAGCCCGCAAACTCGGCGGCGAGGAGGGCTTCCTCGTTTTCTTCCAAGCCGAACCCGGCGGCGAGACCGGACGCCTCAACCTCGGCGCGTATCGAAATACCCAATACACGCTCAACCTCGGCGGCGCCCCCGCCGCCAGCGCCGCCGGACGCATCGAGGACGGACGCTGGTATGACATCAGGGTCGAGGTCACGGGCGGAGCGGTGAAATGCCGGCTCGACGGCGCGCTCATCCTCGAAGGCGCGCGCCGTCCGCCCGCGCCCCTCTACGCCGTCGCTGGCCGCGACGACCGCGCGGGCGAAATCATCCTCCACCTCGTCAACCCCGCCGACTACCCGCTCGACGCGGCCATTGTGCTCGAAGGCGCGCAAGCCGTCGCGGACACGGCCCGTGTCTCCATGCTCACCGCCGGGAGTCTCGACGACACCAACACCCTCGACGCCCCCGTCCGGGTTTTTCCGTGCGAGGAAGCCGTCGCCATCCCGGCGCCGCGTTTTCGCCACACCGTGCCCGCCCGGTCGCACACCGTCCTGCGCGTGCAGGCAAAATGATCATAAAGCGTTTTTCGTTTATAGTATTTTCCCGACCTTTGCACAGACTTTAGGCAGGGCGAAGCCGCCGGGTGAGCCGCGGCTCGGCGGGACGCCTCGCCCTACCTTTAGGCGTAATACCACTTTCTGCCCAGTTTCACACTTTACACCAATCCTTTTAACCACGGATTGCACGGATGAAACGGATTACACGGATGTTTAATTCATTGAAAAACAAAAAAAAGGGGGGGGCTGTGTTATCCGTTAAAATCCGTGCAATTCGCAGTCGGCTTGGAGGGTGTTTCTTAAGAAGGTTTTTGATTAAGAAATGGTATAAGAGCGCCTGACAAAATTACAATAGGGCAGGCCGAAAGACGGTATGAAAAGCGTGGGGAAAGGCGAGGATGCAGGGACTTCGCTTGCGAAGCCCGGATGTAGGGGCTTCGCTTGCGAAGCCCGTCGCGGAAGGACGCCACGAGTTAGCTTCCGCCAGTGCGCCGGCGGAGTCGCATGAAACACAATCGCGCGCGACTGCTGTCCGGCAACGGGCTTCGCAAGCGAAGCCCCTACATCCGCCGCCGCGCGCCTTCGTGTCCGCTGTGTCTCTTCGGTCAATCCTTCTTTTTGTAAGCGCGAGACCCTGCGCGATGCGCCGGGGAAGACGGAAAGAAACTTGGGAGGGGGAGGACGGAGAGTAAGAGTGGTGAGCGCCTCCTGCCGGGAGGCAAGCTGAACACCGACGCGCCAGTGGTGCCCCTGATAAAGCCCGCTTGGAAGTAGTTTCTTAGAAGACGCTCTAGAGAGTGTCGTCATAAGATTAGCTTGACGAAGCAAAGCAAGCGGAATTAGAAGGGAAGGCCTATGGAAGCAGACTATCACCGACACGACCTGGACGATCATTCATGGAGCTTGCTGGAAGGCCATCTGTCCGGAAGGCGAGGAAAGTGGGGAGGGGTGGCCAAGGACAACCGCAAGTTCATCAACGGGGTATTCTGGTATTTGCGCACTGGTGCCCCCTGGCGCGACCTGCCACCCGATTACGGTGGCTGGAAAAACACCCAGCG
>JAIRTK010000133.1 GCA_031254955.1 Opitutaceae bacterium | reverse complement strand
GGGAAAACGTTTTTCACGCCGGGCGCGCCGCCGCCGGTGCGGTGGCGGGATGTTTTGCGCTGGACATTCTCGCGGCGCAACGTCGCGGCCTGGCCGCGCTGGGTGGACGCTCCGCCGGCGGCGGGCGCGGGCGCGTCCCCGTCCGGCTCGGAAACGGAGGCGGCAAAAACCACGGCGGCCATCACGCCAGCCCTCACGGCGACCTGGCTCAACCACTCCAGTTTCCTGTTGCGGACCGGCGGCGTGAATCTGTTGTTCGATCCGGTTTATTCGCGGCGTTGCGGTCCCTTCGGAGTGCTCGGGCCGCGACGCGTGCATGCGCCGGGAATCGCGTTTGACGCGCTGCCGCGCATCGACGCCGTCCTCGTCAGCCACGATCACTACGACCACTGCGACCTGACGACACTGCGGCGGCTGGCGCGGCGCGACGCCCCGGCGGCGTTCGCTCCGCTCGGGCATCGGGATTTGTTCCGGCGCGCCGGTTTCGCGGACGCGCGCATCCGCCAGCTCGATTGGTGGGAAACGGCGGAGATCGAAGGCGGCAAGGCCCGCGTCACGCTCACGCCCGCGCAACATTGGAGCAAACGGCTCGGCAGCCCGCGCTGCCGCCGGCTTTGGGGAGGTTTTTTTCTGGAAACGAAAACGCCCGTGCCTACGGGAAAGCCGGGCGCGGACGGGGCGGTGGCGGCAGCCGCGCGCCGCGTATATTTCGCGGGTGACAGCGGTTATCATGCGGCGATTTTCCGTGACATCGGCGCGCGGCTGGGCGCGCCCGATCTGGCGTTGCTGCCGATCGGCGCGTATGAGCCGCGCTGGTTCATGCGCCCGCAGCACTGCAATCCCGCCGAGGCGGTGCGCATGCACCTCGACGTGGGCGCGCGGCTGAGCGTGGCGATGCACTGGGGCGCTTTTCAACTCACCGACGAGGCGCGTGACGAGCCGCCCCGTGCCTTGCGCGCCGCGCTGCGCGAGGCCGGTCTCCCGCCGGAAGTGTTCAGAATTTTGGACCCCGGAGCGTCCGTGACCCTCTGAACCCCCGTGCTCACACAGCTTTCGCAGGTGCAATCCAAAAAAGCGGCGGCTTCCTCCTCTTTTTATTCTTTCTCTTTCTCTTCCGCCAGAAACGGGTAGGGAATTCCGAGTGGATCGAGAAGCCTGATAAGAGGAAAGAAAAAGAATAACTGGGGTTTACGCGGAGGAGTTGAACCAAGATTGAGGGAGGCGACTTAAATCGGCTCAAATCGACTTTCGCCGGACCAAGAACCTATGACCGTTATTTGTATCGGCTACGGCATCTGGTGGAGAACGCCATCCTGAAACTGAAGGGCTGGCGGGGAATCGCCACACGCTCTGTGAAAAACGCCTCCAGTTTCCTTGCTACCGTCCAAATCCGATGTCTTTACCTCTGGCTTAAAACCTCATGACGACACGCTCTAAGCAGGAAAGGCTGAATGAATCTGATGATCACAGGCATGATTTGGACAAACGCATGTAGAGCCTGCTGAAGCCGCATTTACCCGGACGGCGAGGGCAGTGGGGCGGGATAACCGAGGACAGCCGCGTTTTATCAACGCGGTGTGGTGGTGCGAGTCACTATACGTCCGAGGACAAGGTTTACAGCTTTTGCGATAGGATTAATACCCATTCCCAATGAAAATCACTCTTGTGCCGGGCGTCGCTTGCGACGCCCGGCTTGATAACCGTGCTCCGGCAACGGCCGTGCTCCTGCAAAGGCCGTGCTCCAGCAACGGGCGTGCTCCAGCAACGGGCTTCGCAAGCGAAGCCCCTACATGGCTCTGCTTCCAAAGGGTCGTGTTCACTTGGAAATGGCCTGACAACCTGCGCTACGATGGCGGCGCTCAACTTCAGTTTTTCAAAGCGCCCTTTTTTTTGGGGGGGCCAATGTCATGTTTTGCTCATTAATCGGCTGGATCGGTTCCGTTTGCGTATTTATAGGTGGGAGACCAGTTGTCTTGGCGCGCATCGCGCGGGGCGCCCGCGCCTTTTGGCAACGCATCGGACTGTAAGCCTGAATCCGCATTCGATTTCCGCGCGGCGCCGGGCTTCACTCGGCGCGAATTTGCTCCTAGAATGAAAATTCCCCTGATTGTCCCTGTGTTGTGTTTCGCGGGCGCCGCCATCGCGCAGTCGATGACGCCTGATGAGCGTGCCGCGCATTTGCAATGGATGCGGCAGGCGCTGCCCGATGTCCCCGAGTGGACCGCGTGGCAGCAGAAAACCGGCGAGTTGCCGCCCGATTTCGACGCGTTGCCGCGCTCGAATCTCCTGCCTGATCCGCTGCGCTTTGCCGACGGGCGTCCCGTGCGCACCGATGCGGACTGGGAGGCGCGCCGGGCGGAGATTCGCGGGTTTTTCGAGAAATACGTGACCGGCACGTTTCCGCCCAAGCCGTCCATTTCCAGCGTCGTGCTGCTCGACGAGGCCCGCGCCAACGGCTGCATCACGCGCAATGTCCGCGTCGAATTCGGGCCGCGGGGCAAGGGCAGCGTGCGCGTCCGGCTCGTGATTCCCGACGCCGCCGCCGGGGAAAAACTCCCCGTGCTCATCAGTCCGAACCTCGCGGGCTGGGCGCGGATGCTTGTCCGGCGCGGCTACATCTCGGCGGGCTTCGCGGGCAACGACCGCATGGACGATGCCGCGGCGTTGCAGGAGCTTTACCCCGATTACGATTTCGCGACGCTGCCCCGCCGCGCCTGGCTGGCGCAGGTCGTGCTCGATTATCTCGAAACCGTGCCGCAGGCGGACATGAGCCGCGTGGCGATTTTCGGCTATTCGCGCGACGGCAAGATGGCGACCATCGCCGCCGCGCTCGACGCGCGCATCGCGGCGCTCGTCGCCGGCAGCACGGGTGTCGGCGGGCTGCTGCCGTGGCGGCTCGGGGGCGAGCGGGGCGGCGGCGAGAGCATCGAGAGCACCACGCGCATGTTCCCCTCGTGGTTCTCGCCGCGGCTGCGTTTTTTCTCGGGCCGCGAGGATCGCCTGCCCGTCGATGCGAATTTGTTTCTCGCGCTCATCGCGCCGCGCGCCGTGCTGAGCGAGTGGGGCAACAACGACCAGGTCGCCAACGGCTGGGCCATCGAGCAGGCGCACGCGTCGGCGCAGGCGGTTTACGAGCGCCTCGGACGGCCCGAGCGGCTGGGTCTGCTGCACGTGCCCGGCTTTCACGGCAGCAACGATCCCGAGGCGTGCATCGACTGGCTCGACTGGCAGTTTGGCCGCGCGCCGAAAAAATGGGTGAACGATTTTGTGTTTCAGTGGGATTTTGAAAAATGGCGCGCGCTCACGGGCGAAAAAATCGACCTCGAAAAATTCCCCGTCCACGACGCCTCGAAGGCGGGGCGGGGTTCCGACGCCGAGGGGCTTCGCCGCTCCGTCGGCTGGATGCTTGGCGAGGCGCCGCCGTTGCTGCCCGAGCCGCCGCCGCTCTTCCCGTCGCGCCGGGGCGGGCCGCCGCCCGGCCCGACCGTCGTCGCGCAGGGCCGCGCGGGAAACCCGGGCCAGCTCGCGCCCGACGTGCCCGCGTGGGTCATCGCCGCCGGCGGGCAGGAATACGGCTGGCGCGAACCCGAGAAAAACGCGGTCGCCTCGCGCCGCCTGCGCTTCGGCCTCGGCGTCACCGGGGACTTGTATTATCCGGCGGACACGCCCGCGGGGACGAAACTGCCCGCGGTGATCTGGCTGCACGGTTTTCATCATCCGCTCGGCTACATGTGGGTTTACCGGCGCGACCTGCATCCGATTCTCGCGCTCGTGAAGGCGGGCTACGCCGTGCTCGCGTATGACCAGACCGGATACGGCACGCGCTGGGCGGAGGCCGCGCCGTTTTACGACCGCCACCCGCGCTGGTCGCGCCTCGGCAAAATGGTCGAGGATGCGCGCGGCGCGGTGGACGCGCTCGAAAAGGACGCGCTCGTGGACGCGAAGGCCATTTCCGTCTTCGGCTACACGCTCGGCGGCACGGTCGGCCTGTATGCGGCGGCGCTCGACCCGCGCATTCGCGGCGTCGTTTCGATCTGCGGCTTCACGCCCATGCGCGCCGACACGCCCGTCCGGGGCATGAGCGGCATGACGCGCTACAGCCACCAGCACGGCCTGCTGCCGCGGCTCGGCCTGTTTGCGGGCGACGAGGCGCGCCTGCCTTACGACTACGAAGACTTGATCGCGCTCGCCGCGCCGCGCCCCGTGCTCATC
Source organism: Opitutaceae bacterium (assembly GCA_031254955.1). Lineage (GTDB taxonomy): Bacteria > Verrucomicrobiota > Verrucomicrobiia > Opitutales > Opitutaceae > Termitidicoccus. The sequence continues at coordinate 4,665 of JAIRTK010000133.1, read as the reverse complement.
GTGCAGCCGCGCAGGGACCGCGACGCCAGCCCCGCCGATGTGCGCGCGGCGGTGGACCGGGCGCGGCGCGCCTACGAGCAATCCGGCGCCGCCTCCCGGCTTGCCTTGCAGGAGCCTGACGATTACGGCCGCCTGGCCGCCGCCACGCAAGACGCCGCCATCGCATGGATGCGGGAAAATCTCTCCGACTGAACCCCGCATCCAGCCGCCCCGCCCGCTCCAGCATGAAAATGGCAAACCTCCCGCGCATCCTTGCCCGCGCCCTTGCCGCGCTCTCCTCGCTCTTCATTTTCCGCGCCGCGCTCTTTTCCGCCGCCCCCTCCGCGACCGGCATCGAATATGCCAACGTCAACGGCGTCAGCCTGCGACTCGACGCCTGCGCCGCAAAACCCGACGCCACCGGCCAACCGCGCCCCATCGCGATTCTCCTTTACGGCGGCGGCTGGATGCGCGGCAACAGGAACTCCCCCGAAATCTCCCTCTGGGCCGACATCCTCGAACAGGCCAACTTTGCCTGGGTCGCCATCGACTACCGCCTCGCGCCCGCGCACCGCTGGCCCGCGTGCATCGACGACGTCCGCGCCGCCATCCGCTGGGTCAAGACGCACGCCCGCGACTACAACGGCGACCCGGAGCGCATCGTCCTCGTCGGCTACTCCGCCGGCGGGCACCTCGCGACCCTCGCCGCCGTCACCGGCGCGCAAGACGACGCCACCCGCGTGCAAGCCGCCGTCGGCTGCGCGCCCGTCACCGATTTCGAGCAAGAACTCCCCGCGCGCGGCGGCCTCAGCACCTCGCTCCAAAATCTCTTCGACCTCCCCGCGCAAAAAAACCCGCTCCCGCCCGCGACCCTCGCGCTCCTGCGAAAAAACGCCCCCGTCAACAACATCAGCCTCACGCGGCAATCCCCGCCATTCCTCATCATCCAAGGCGACGCCGACAAAACCGTCCCCCTCCAGCAATCGCTCAATTTCCAATCGCGCCTTCGCGGCGCGGGCGCGACCTGCGACCTGCTCATCATCCCCGGCGGACAGCACCGCATCGGCGACTGGGAAAAATTCGCCCCGCACTGGCGCGGCGAGATGGCCGCGTGGCTCCGGGCCAACGTAACCGGAAAACCACCACCAAACTACGCCAAAGCGTCCGGCTTCCCCAAACCATCAACCATCCGAAAACGCGCCGCCCCGCCCGCCGCCGCCCCTCCCGCCGCCACCGCCCCGCCCGCCGCCGCCACCCCGCCCGCCGCCACCGCCCCGCCGACAAACGGCACGACCCTCTGGTATCGCGCCCCCGCGAATTACTGGAACGAAGCGCTCCCCATCGGCAACGGCCGCCTCGGCGCGATGGTCTTCGGCGGCATCGAAGAAGAACGCCTGCAACTCAACGACGACACCCTCTGGACCGGCGGCCCCCACGACTACACCCACCCCGGAGCCGCCGCCATCCTGCCCGAACTCCGCCGCCTGCTCCTCGCCGGAAAACAAAAGGAAGCCGAAAAACTCGCCATGGAAAAATTCATGAGCCTGCCGCTTCGCCAGCGCGAATACCAACCCCTCGCCGACCTCATCATCCGGCAACCCGCGCTCAAAAACGAAACCCTCCTCGACTACATTCGCGACCTCGACCTCGACACCGCGACCACAAGCGTGCGCTACCGCGCGCCCGACGGCGTCACGCACACACGCACCGCGTTCGCCAGCCATCCCGACAAAGCCATCATCCAACGCCTCACCGCGGACAAGCCCGGCCGCCTCACCCTCACCGCGCACCTCGCCGCCCCCCACGCCGCGAGCAACACCACCATCATCGACCCCGCGACCATCCGCCTCACGGGACGCGTCGGCGACGACGGCACACGCTTCGCCGTGCAACTCCGCGCCATCGCCAAAAACGGCAACATCACCGCCACGCCCTCCGGCCTCACCATCGAAAACGCCGACGAAGCCCTGCTCATCATCACCGCCGGCACCAGTTTCAAAAACTACAACGACAACACCGCCGACCCCGAAACCGAAGCCGCCCGCAACAGCGACGCCGCCCGCAACAGCGACGCCGCGCGCAACAACGCCGCCGCCCGCAACAGCGACGCCCTCGCCGGCGACCCCTACGACACCCTCCTCGCCCGCCACCTCGCCGACCACCAAACGCTCTTCCGCCGCGTCACCATCGACCTCGGCCCGCCGCCCGCCGCCGCCGCCGCGCTCCCCACCGACGAACGCCTCGCGCGCACCCAGACCACGCCCGACCCCGCCCTCATCGCGCTCGTATACCAATACGGACGCTACCTACTCATCGCCAGCAGCCGCCCCGGCGACCAACCCGCCAACCTCCAAGGCATCTGGAACGACCGCATCCATCCACCCTGGGGCTCCAAATACACCGTAAACATCAACACCCAGATGAACTACTGGCCCGCCGGCCCCGCCAACCTCGCCGAATGCGCCGAACCCCTCTTCGCCATGCTCGACGACCTCGCCACCACAGGCGCGCGCACCGCGCAAATCCATTACGACTCGCCCGGCTGGGTGCTGCACCACAACACCGACCTCTGGCGCGGCGCCGCCCCCATCAACAACTCGAACCACGGCATCTGGCCGGTCGGCGGCGCATGGCTCGCCCGGCACCTCTGGGAACACTACCTCTACACCGGCGACACCGCCTTCCTGCGCACCCGCGCCTGGCCGCTCATGAAAAACGCGAGCGCATTTTTCCTGCACAACCTCACGCCCGACCCGGAAACCGGAACACTCCTCAGCGGCCCCTCCAACTCGCCCGAACACGGCGGCCTCGTCATGGGCCCCGCGATGGACCACCAAATCATCCGCGCGCTCTTTGAAACCACCGCGCGAGCCGCCCGCATCCTGAAACAAGACACGGAATTTGCGCGGACGCTCGACACCACGCGCGCCCGCATCGCGCCCGACCGCATCGGCCGGCACGGCCAACTTCAAGAATGGCGGCAAGACCACGACAACCCGAAAGACAAGCACCGCCACGCCTCGCACCTCTGGGCCGTATACCCCGGCGACGAAATCACCCCCCGCACCCCCGCGCTCTTCAAAGCCGCGCAACAATCCCTGCGCCACCGCGGCGACGACGGCACCGGCTGGTCGCTCGGATGGAAAATCGCCCTCTGGGCGCGCTTCCACGACGGCGACCACGCGCACAAAATGCTCCTCCAACAACTCCGCCGCGTCGAACCCGCGAACGAAAAATCCGGCGGCGGCGGCGGCTCCTACATCAACCTATTCGACGCGCACCCCCCCTTCCAAATCGACGGCAATTTCGCGGCCACCGCCGGCATCACCGAAATGCTCCTGCAAAGCCACCTGCGCCCGGAAAACACCCCGCCGACCACCACCGCAAACACCACACCAGCCGCCGCCGCAAACACCCCGCCAGCCGCCGCCGCAAACACCACGCCGGCCACCGCCACAAACACCACGCCAGCCGCCGCCGCGAACGCCCCCCGCGCCTCGGAAACGGCCTTCCTCATCCAGCTTCTGCCCGCGCTGCCCGCCGCGTGGCCCGACGGCTCCGTCACCGGCCTGCGCGCCCGGGGCGGCTTCGAGGTCTCGATGACCTGGCGCGGCGGCAAACTCGCCGCGGCGACGATCCGCTCGCTGCTGGGCAACCCGCTCCACGTCCGCCACGCCGACCGCGCGCTGGATGTCCCCACCGCCAAAGGCCAGACCATCCAACTCGACGGCGGGCTGCGGCGGCTGGAATAAAACCCATTGCGAATGAAACGCACACAAAGGAAGCCATTAAAGGTAGGGCGAGGCGTCCCGCCGAGCCGCAGGCCTGAAGTGACGCCGCCTCTGACGTAGCGCAGGTTTCCAAACCAGCCGACGGGCCGCAGGCCCGCCCTCTGACGTAACGCAAACTTCCAAGTCTGCGCTACGACAGAGGGGCGGGCCTGCGGCCCGTCAGCAGGTTTGGAAACCTGCGCTACGACAAAACTACGACAAAGACGCAAGCGCGCAGAGGCACCTGTCGAACTGTAAGCACCACTTCCCATTTGTGTTTTGCCACCCGCGGACGTCACTGGACGGGAACCATGCCGCACAACAAAACCATCCCCGCCCAATATCTCCGCGCGCTTCTCCTAACGCTCGCCCTCGCCACGCCCGCCCTCCTCCGCGCCGCGCCGCCCCCCGTCACGCTCGCCGAAGACGCCGAAACCTACACACTCGACAACGGCATCATCACCGCGCGCGTTTCCAAAGTCACCGGCGACCTCGTCTCGCTGCGCCACCAAAACCTGGAACTACTCGCCACCTCGCTCGCGCCCGACTTCACCCCCCCCGCGCAAGACGACGCCCCCGCGAACAACCCCAACTGGCGCGCGCCCTCCATCACCGGCCACCAACACGGCTACTGGTCGCACGACACGATGGGCGTCAAAGGCACCGCGCCCGCGCACCCAAGCCTCACCATCGACCCCCGCGCCAACGACGGCGAACGCGCCGAAATCTCCATCAAAGCCATCGCCAACGGACGCAAACTCGGCACCGGCCCCGGCACCAACCCCGCGGAAGGAAACTTCGCCGCCGACATCGAAATCCGCTACACACTCGCGCGCGGCGACTCGGGCCTTTACACCTATTCAATCTTTGAACACAAACCCGAATACCCCCAAACCGCGATCGGCGAAGCACGCTA
>JAIRTK010000094.1 GCA_031254955.1 Opitutaceae bacterium | reverse complement strand
ACCGCTCGAGGCTCGGCGGGACGCCTCGCCCTACCTGAAGTGTGATTACTGACTGTAAATGGTATCGCTTGGAGGAGGGAAAACGGGTGCGTTTCAAACCGGGGCCACGCGTCCGGGTTATGCGCGTCAGGATTCTTGTTACTGTCCTCCTGACTGACGTTACGCGGAGGACGTCCTTGGAACCACTCAACGCAACCCGACCTAGGCAGGGGCTGCTTTGCCGAGGTCGCTTTGCCGAGGCCGTTTTGCCGAGGCCGCCGCAATCACGCTCCGATTTACCTATGAAATTGCAAAACCGTCTTCTCCGCTCGGCGGAGGCCTCGGAGAGGCCTCCCTACCGGCGCTCCCGCGCCTGCACGACATCGGCCCGCGTAACCTCACTTCCTAATCGTTCTCGTTCTCGTTCTTCGTTCTCGTTCTCTCGTTTTCTTTTTCTCGTTTTCGCTCTCTTTCTTCTTTCTTCGTTCTCGTTCTTCTTTCTCCTCGACGGCACCGCTTGGGGGGAAAGAAGAACGAAGAAAGAAGAACGAGAACGAGAGAGAACGAGAAAGAGAGAGAAAACGAGAGGACGAAAATAAGAGAAAAAAAAGGAAGAGAGAACGAGAACGAGAACGAAGAACGAGAACGATTGGCGGGGGGGGGCAGGCGTGGCTTTGGAGTGCAGGGGCACCCCCAAAAAACCTCGGGCGCATCCCGCTCATCCGCCGTCCGTGGGCAAAAGGCGCGGCGGGGGCACTTGCGCGTCGGGCGAGGGCGGCAACGGTGCCGGCTTGGGCGCCGGCGCGGGGGCCGGAGCAGGTTTCGGCGCGGCGTCCGCCGCGGGCGTTATGACCTCGGAGGCCGCTTCCGAAAGCATGGCGTTCACCGTCCGCCTGAGCGAGGCCAGCTCGGAGGCCGGGGCTTTCCGCACCACCGGATTCGCGAGGCTGGCCGCGTCCACTTTGCCGGTGCCGCCGTCAAGATGGATGTTGTCGATGCGGAGTTGTTTTTCCCCGGTCACTGGCGTCGGCGCGGCGTGCCCCTCAAGCCGCGTCTCGATTTCTCCCTCAAGCATGAGCAGGTCGAACACCATCACGAGCTTCCCCGTGGCGGAGTTCCCCGGATTGTTTCGCGAGACATGGCCGTAACGCTTCAGCCCGACGACCGGCGTCGCGCTGGTTTCGCGGAAGTCCAGCCGGAATGTCGTGCCGCGGATGCCGGCCACGCCGACCGGGGTCTTGATGCGGAAGTTTGAGCCGCCCTCCGTGTTGAGCTTTTTCACCGAGGAAATGATCTCGCCGCGCTTCAGATGCAGGTCCGTGGTCGAGGAGGTCGGCTCCCGCGAAATCTCCGTCACGCGAAACGAGTCGGCAAAAGGCTGCTGCGAAAACTCCTCGACCGCCAGCTCCGAGCCGCCGGCAATCGTCAGGGTGGCGCCATTGGAAAGGACGAGCATCACGCTCGCGTTCCGGTCGGTGACGATGGTTTGCCCGGCGACCACGCGCGCACCTTTGGCCAGCGGCGTGCGCGCGGCGCCGTCCGGCCCCGTCGCGTAGGCCTCGCCCGTCACACGAATGACGAGGATGGCGCCGTCGGTTTTTTCAGACGAAACCGGGGCCGCATTGGCCTCCGGTGTGTTCGCCGCCCCGGTGGCGGCGTAGTGCAAAGATGCGGCCATTAAAAATAACCGCACGAGCCAAGTCAGTGTGCAGGAGACGCGGGACATGTTTCCTCCCAGATTGATGAATTTCTAAAAGTCTGCGCGTAAGTGCGCAAGCAGGACTCTAGCGGATTCATAACCGGGGTCAAGACGCAAACAGGTTTCAACAGAGGCGATCGCTTGGGCGTTCGTGGATGGCGTCAACGCCAAGTGATAAGCCTGATGATACCAGACGAGGGCGTTGGCCGGCGCCAGCTCCAGCGCGCGGGCGAACGCCTCGCCGGCTTCGTCCCGGCGTCCTTGCACATCGAGCGCGACCCCGAGGCGTATCCAAAACTCATGGACGACATCGGATTGGGCGAGGGCCGCGCGGGCCGCAAGCTCGGCCTCGCGGCCAAAAACCCGCGCCTTGTCCGGCTCCAGTCTCGACCAAAGCGCGTTGACATAGGCGATGTCCGCGCACGCCTGCGGGTTGCCGGGCAATTCGGACGAACCGCCGAAGAGCAAGCCCTTCGCCTGCGCCAGAATGGCACGCTGCTCCTTCTCGGAAACCCCCGGCCTCGCCAGCGAATCAATCAGCGCCCGTCCATCGCGCCGCGCCGCCTCGGCTTTATAAACCGGCACGATTTTTAGCGGAACCAGCACCGCAATCGCGACGGCGGCGACCACGCGGACGCCCCGCCGCACGGCGGGCGGCACGGCAGGGAGGCGTTTCAGCGACCTCCGCAACCACGCTCCGACTCCCGAAAAAACACCGAATGGCCCGGACGCGCCCGACGGAGGCCTCGGAGAGGCCTCCCTACCGGCCACGCCTTCCGAGGCGCCTTGGCGTTCGTCCGGGACAGACGCCGCCTCTTCATTCCCTTCCCGTTGCCGGCTCTCCTGTTGGCAATCCTCCCGCCGCCAATCCTCCCGCCGCCAGCCTTCCGCCGCGAGCACCGCCGCGAGCATTGCGACCGCCGGGATTTTCAGGTGAAAATCCACCAGACAACCCAGCCCCAGCGCCAGCAAACCGACGCCGATGGCGCGCGTGGTTTCCGGCGCCTGCCACGCGCCGCCTCCCGAAAACAAATGCCCGTTGACATGCCCGTTGCCGCCCGCCTCCCGCCGCGCGCGCAACAACCGCCAAGTCACCGCGCCCGCCGCGCCGAAGAACAGCAGGAACCCGAGCGCGCCATGCTCGCCCAGCGTGTTGAGAAAATCGTTGCGCGCCCATTGCGGCTCGCCGCGAAAACCCTCCGGGCGCTCCCGCTCGAACAACACGGCGAAACTCCCCGCCCCGGCGCCAAACACCGGCGCGTCCGCCGCCAGCCGCAGCGAGGCCTTCCGCAAAATCGGACGCGACGGTTCGCCGTGAGCCGCCGCGAATTTGTCCGCGCGCACCCGTGCCGCCGGTGCCACCACGTGGAGCACGCCGCCGGCGACCGCAAACGCGGCCAGCGCCGCGCCGCACCGCCAGAGCCGCCCGCGCCACCTCCGCCCGCGCGCAAACAACGGCCAGGCCGCAAACGCCGCCGCCAGCGCCAGCCAGCCGTCGCGGCTGAACGTCAGCACCCAGCCGGACAACAACGCCGCCGCCGCGAGACCGCAAGCCAGCCGCCACCTCGCGCCCGCGCCGCGCCACCCCGCGTCCGCGCCGCGTCGCCACGCGAGGGCGAGCACCGGCGGAAGAAGCAGCATAAAAAACGCCGCCATGCTGTCGGGGTTGCCCAAAAAACCGCTGGCCCGCCCGATGTATTGCGCCGCCTGCGCGCGCCCCATCATGAGCCAGCCGGGCTGGACAAACTTCTGCCACGCGCACAACGCCACCGCCGCCAGCCCGAGCACGACCGCGACGCCAAGCAGCAACCCGCGCGGCCCCGCGCGCCGCAGCCCCCGCCACGCCACCCAGAAAACCGCGAGCATCTGCGCCCAAGCCAGCCAGTCGCGCACGCCCAGCCAGCGCACCGGCGTGACCCAGCGGACATTCGCCGCCGCGCAAACCAGAAACGCCGCAAGCAGGACGCCCGCCCCGCTCCATCGCGGACGCTCGCCGGAGACCGCCGCGAGCAACAGGTGCAACGCCAGCGCCGCGCCCGTGAGCAGCCAGCTGGCGGCCATCGTCTCCGCGCGCACGCCGCCAAGGTGCAGCGAAGTCCACGCAAGATTGCCCGCCAGCAACGCCGCCAGCGCCCATTCGCCGGCGGAAAGCACGCGGGAGGAAATAGAGGGAGATGAGTTCATGAGGAAATGCGCGAGAATGTTGAAAATCAGCGGAAGAGGACTTTTTTGCGTGGGCGTTTCCGCGCCGGATGCCCAAACCGGACGGCGGCGCCATCAATCGGAAATCGGGAGTCGGAAATTCAAAAATCGGAAATCAAAAAGGATTCATCGCTGTTTTGAATGACTGTTTTTCTCTCACGCGGAGGCGCGGAGACACGGTGAAGAATGAAGCGTAAAAGGTGAAGAATGAAAAAAGCCACGGAGATGGAAAGGGGGCAACCTAAAGTAATGCCACCTCCAGAATCGTTCCTCGTTCCCCCTTCTTCGTTCCTCGTTCCGCTTTCCTCTTTCTTCTTTCTTCTTTATCTTTCCTCTTTCCTCCCGTCAGGCATCTCGCCGCATCCGGGACCTTCCGCCTGTTCCTGACGAAAGATAAAGATAAAGATAAGATGCTACGCACAGCCTCGTTCGTAGCGCAGACTTCCAAGTCTGCTTCATGCCACGCAATGCTTCATGCCACGCAATGCTTCATGCCACGCACGTGTTGCATGCCCGGCAGGTTTGATACCCATTCCCAATGAAAATCACACTTTTGTAGGGGCGTCGCAAGCGACGCCCGGCTTGATAACCGTGCACCAGCAAAGGCCGTGCACCAACAACGGGCTTCGCAAGCGAAGCCCCTACATGTCTCTGCTTTTAAAGTGTCCTGTTCACTGGGAAATGGTATGATTCCGAGCGAAGCGAGAAGCCTGACAACCTGCGCCACGACGGCAGCGCGTCCCATCAGCGGCAGAGAGGAAAGAGGCGGAAAGGAAAAAGGAAGAGGCGGAAAGAAGAGGAACGAGGCGAAAAGAAGAGGAAGAGGCGGAAAGAAGAGGAACGAGGCGAAAAGAAGAGGAAGAGGCGGAAAGAGAGAGCGAGGAAAGAAGGAGCAACACCCTTTCTCGACGAAATTTTGTCTTTCGGGTAGGCCGGTCTCGCCGAGACCGGCCTACCCGAAAGCCCTACCCTAAAGACGGCTAGAGCCTTTCCCGTTTATTCTGTCACATTGAAAATGATGCAATGGCGCGGAAGCGCCGGTAGGGAGGCCTCTCCTCGGCCTCCGCCGAACGGAGAAAAAATTTGGCATTTCACCGGCACCCGTGGCGTTTTCACGGAGGCCTAGGAGAGGCCTCCCTACCGGCGCTTCTGCGCCAAACTGCCATCTCCCATGCGACAGAATAAACAGGAAAGGCTCTAAAGTTGGAATCTGACTGGGAAACGGTGTCAGACTTCTCGCTTCGCTCGAAACCCAACCTGCCGACGGGTCAAAGGCCCGCCCTGAAGCAGACATGGAAGTCTGCGTTACACATCAGCGTTACGACAGAAGCCGCCGCATAACCTCAGTGAGGAATTTATCGGTTTGTTTTCAGCCATCGAAAAGAGAGGGAGCGGG